>CAYJQP010000049.1:0-6140 GCA_964372385.1 Candidatus Woesearchaeota archaeon
CAAAAAACCGCAAGCCTTAAAAACCCACAAAATCTTCATTTAATGAAAAGAAATAGACAGAGAAAAATTATCATTATTCTGTGTCTAAAAAAATTACAATTACAATGAAGAACGAGATTAATGAGGCACACGAAGCCGTGGAGTTTGATAATTCTGGCGCTTCTAAAAGAAGAATAGTTGTTCCTGGTGAATTGATCGCAGCAGGAGAAGATTATCTTCCCGGTGAGGGAACAAGAAGAGAAGATAGCAATATAGTCGCAAGCAGGTTTGGCTTAGCAGAGGAAGCAGGTAAAGTTGTAAGAGTGATATCTATTTATGGCGCTTTCATACCAAGGAAAAATAATGTCATCATAGGCAGAGTCACAGACATAACATTCAATGGATGGCTTGTTGACATAGACTCCGCATTAACATCTTTTCTTTCAATTGAAGAAGTGCCAAGATTCATAAACAGAAACGAGATGGATCAATTCCTTGATATAGGTGATGTTATCGCTGCAAAAATCTGGTCTGTAAAAGCAAAAGGAATAGACTTGGCAATAAAAGGCAAAGGGCTTGGAAAATTAGAAGACGGTTTTATTTTCAGGATAATACCAAGTCGTGTTCCTCGAGTTATTGGTCGTGAGGGCTCCATGATAAATCTAATCAAGGACAAAACTTCTTGCAATATCACAGTGGGCCAAAATGGCTGGATTTGGATAAAAGGTCCTTCAATTGAATCAGAGATTTTAGCCCGCAGAGCAGTTGAATTCGTTACAGATAAAGTGCATATTAATGGCTTAACAGAAAAAGTAGAAGAGTGGTTTGATAAGGAGGGAAAATGAGCGAGAAAAAAAGAGAAATAACTACAGACAGGGATTTTATACGAGGAGTGGAAACAAGTAGTAGAATTGAAATACCCACATTAACGAAAGAAGGCTTAGAATCCCTCGCAAAGGGATTAAAAAAAGTCGAGAGGGGAAAATATATCAAAATTACTTACCCAGATCATGTAGATCCCGCGTTTTTAGCTGATAAATTAGGAGAACTCTTTTTTGGTTTTAAAGAAGGACATAGGGATTATTATGTTTTGCATAAAAGAGATATTTATAATATCAGATTTCTCCCAGATCGTACTTCTAGTGCTCCTAGAATTAGAGTAACTGCAGGAGAAAGAGAGTCAAAAATAGAAATACAAAAAGGTACACTTGAAAAATATATAATTTCACAATTAAAAAATAATTTGGAGAAAAAAAGATGACAAAAGAATTCAAGCGTTCAGACGGAAGAAAGCCAAATCAAGCAAGGCCAATGACAGCAAAAGTAGGAATCATTCCAAACGCAGACGGTTCTGCAATGTTTGCATTCGGAAATACAGTCGCGATAGCCGCGGTTTACGGTCCAAGAAAATTGCATCCACAGCATATGCAGGATCCTTCTACAGGAATATTAAGATGCAACTATGATTTGTTAAGCTTTTCTGTTTCAGAAAGAAAAAAACCAGGCCCATCAAGAAGGTCACAGGAAATATCAAAAGTAACCGGCTGGGCACTTGAGCCAGCAATAGATTTAGAGACATACCCAAACACAGTTGTTGATGTGCAGGTATATATTTTACAAGCTGACGCAGGCACAAGAACGGCCGGCATAAACGCTGCCTCTTTAGCTCTTGCTCACGCAGGAATACCAATGAAAGATTTAGTTTGCTCTGTCGCAGTCGGAAAACTTGACAAAGAATTAGTTGTTGATTTAACTAAAGAGGAAGAAGATTTCGAAGAAGGCGAAGGAGCAACAGATTTCGCCACAGCAAAGTTGGCTAATTCACCCGAGTTCTCCTTACTTCAATTAGACGGAAAAATCCAGCCGGAAAAAGCAAAAGAAATATTAAAACTCGCATCAGACGCATGCAAAGAAATTTACGAAGTTCAAAAAAAAGCATTAAAGGAGGTCGTATCTTTAGACAATTAAAATGGAAATATCAAATATAACGAAAGAAACTCTTAGAAAGATGTTCAGCACAGGGAAGAGATTTGATTCCCGTGATTTGCTTGATTACAGAGATATAGATATCTCTTACAATGTTTCTAACAAAGCAGAGGGCTCTGCCCGTATTAAAATAGGAAAAACAGATATTGTCGTTGGCATCAAGCTAGATATAGGAGAGCCATACCCAGACTCTCCAGATAAAGGCAATTTAGTCTGCTCTGCAGAACTGCTCCCTTTAGCTTCTCCAAGATTTGAATCAGGTCCGCCAGGCTTTAAGGCAATTGAACTAGGAAGACTTGTAGACAGGGCAGTCAGAGAATCAGAAATGATAGACTTGTCAAAACTTTGCATAGAAAAAGGAGAAAAAGTATGGACAATATTCATCGATATATATCCTTTAAATGACGACGGAAATTTAATAGACGCATCAAATATTGCAGTAATTGCCGCACTCAAGAATGCAGTAATGCCGGAATTAGACAAAGATGGTAAAGTAGATTACTCTAAAAAAACATCTCCCCTCCCGCTTTCAAAAGAAATCGCTCCAATTTCAATCAGCTTTTTCAAACTAGGCGATTCTATCATTCTAGATCCAACTCGCGAGGAAGAAGAAGTCTGCGAGGCAAGAGTCACATTCGGAATTTCAACATGGAAAAAACAATACATGATAAACTCATGCCAAAAATCAGGAGCCCTGACTTTCACGCAGGAAGAATTAGAAAAAATTCTAAGCGTCCTTCCAAAAAAATTTGATATGCTCAACGAAAAGCTTAAAAAACTCCTTTAAACTTACTACAACATGATGCAGAAAAAAGAATCCTTTACAAAATACGAGATTGCCAGAATTATTGGCGCAAGAGCTCTGCAGATAGCAATGGATGCTCCGCTTTTACTAAAGGTATCGGAAGAAAGATTAAAAGAAATCAAATACGACGCATTAAAAATAGCAGAGCTTGAATTTGATGAAGGCGTTCTGCCAATCTCAATTCATCGTCCTGTTCCAAGAAAAGGGAAAGAAAAATTATCAGAAGTGAAAGAAGAAAAAATATCTGATGAAGAATTAATAGAAAAAGAGAAAGAATTAGAGAAAGAAATTACAGAAAGGCCTGATGAATATTCACTCGTTGAAGAAGAAGAAATTTTGGAAGATGTTCCGGAAGCTGAAGAGGAAAAGTAATAAAAACCAATCTCTCTCTATTTATTAATGTTAATAAAATCAATCTCTGCAAAAAAAATTTTAGATTCAAGAAAACAGCCGACAATCCAAGTAGAAATCAACGGCCAAACAGCATCAGCCCCGTCAGGAAAATCAACTGGAAAATATGAAACTCCCCCGTACAAAAAGAATCTCAATTATTCGATAAGTCAAATCAATAAATTAAAAATAGAATTTGAAATTAATTCTTTCAATGACTTAAAAAAACTGGAAAACCACATCAAGAAAAAATTCAAATTAAAAAATGCAAAACAATTCGGAGCCAATGCTTTATTTGCATTAGAATCTGCAATTCTTAAAGCACTGGCAGAAGAAAAAAACCTCCCGCTTTTCAAAATTATAAATCCAAAAGCAAAATCAATTCCAATTCCAGTCGGCAATGCAGTCGGCGGCGGCTTGCATTCCAGCAACAAAGACAAGCCAGAATTCCAGGAATTTTTGCTAATACCAAAAGGCAAATCAATAAAACAAAATGTAAAAATTATGCATGAAATACATAAAAAATTAAAAAATATTCTCAAATCAAATAAAGAAAATGACGAAGGCGCCTGGCAGACCTCTCTCTCAATTGAGCAGATTTTAGAAATATTGTCAAAATTCAAAAATGTCAGAATAGGCATAGATGCAGCATCTTCAAGTTTTTATGAAAGTTATTACTCAAGATATATTTACAAAGATAAAACCTCTTCTCCTCAAGAACAAATTAATTACATTAATTCTTTAATAAAAAAATACAATTTATTTTACATTGAAGATCCTCTTCAAGAAGAAGATTTTTCAGGATTTTCAAAAATAATCCGCTCATCATCAAATCTGGTAACAGGAGACGATTTAACAGCCACGCAAATATCAAGACTAAAAAAAGCAATAAAAAATAAATCAATAAATGCAATAATTATAAAACCAAACCAAAACGGTTCACTGTTAGAACTAAAAAAAATATTTGAGCTCTGCAGAAAAAACAAAATAAAAACAATTTTGTCACATCGTTCAGGCGAAACTTTAGATAGTGCTTTGGCAGATTACGCCGTCGGATTTCAAGCAGATTTCATAAAAACAGGCATCGCGACAAAATGGCGCGAATCAAAACTAAAAAGATTAATTGAAATTGAGAAAGCCATGAAAAAATGAAAATAAGAAAGTTCAGAAAATCCGACGCAAAATTCTTCAATAATTCAAAATAGCCCTTGCAACCAACAATCCTTCATCCAATGTCTCAACTCTGAATCCAGTAACTTCTCTTATAATCGCATGCTCATGTAGATTTCCTTCTTTTTCTATTACAGTTATTATTGGCTTTCTAAAAGCATCAGCCCATCCATATTCAACAACAGTTCCAATTGAAACTTTTTCAGCACCAAGAAAATTAGCAAGCATTATATCACAAGACATAACATCATGTCTATCTCTTGTCGTCAATCCTTTTTGACAACTGATAACATTCTCATTCGGTTCCGCAAGAATGCCACTCTCAGCTAAATGTTCTTTAGCTCTCATCGGTGACACACCAATAATATTGGATTTAGCTAATACTTCTCTTGCATACTCTCTCCATCCATAAGCATTTTTATAAACCAAACCTCGCACAGGTCCCGCCAAATACACACTTCTTCCTAACATCAAACTACCAAAAACAAAAGTATTTAAAAAGATTTATTTCTTATAACATACATGACATTAAACAAAATCTTCAGCAAGTACTCTGATTGGTCATTAATCTTTCTAAGACTAGGAATAGGAATTGTCTTCCTCGTTCATGGCGTGCAGAAACTTTTGAGTGTTTCAGGAACAGCAGGATTTTTTGCGCAATTAGGAATTCCAGCACCTTTATTGTTTACATGGATTGTTACATTAGTTGAGGCAGTTGGCGGTCTCTTCTTGATAATTGGCTTTCTTACCAGATGGTCAGCATTGTTGTTGTCAATAAACATACTCGTAGCAATCTTTCTGGTTCATTTGAAGAACGGATTTTTCGCAGCAAACGGCGGTTATGAATTTGCTCTTGTCTTACTGCTCGGAGCATTAGCTTTGCTCTTTAGCGGCCCAGGAAAGAAACTTGCATTGGAAAAATCCAGATAGTTTAATTTAATTAATTATACCTTGCAGCTTGCCGTGATCGGGTTCTTGATTTTTTATTAATTCAATGAATAATAAAATAGAACTTTATAGTTAATTAGTCTGATTATAAAACTGCGCCTGAAAAAATAAGAATAATAATCTTTCATTGTTATTTGTGTTATAGATAATTATCTCTTTATCCTACTTTACCAAACCCCCAATTAAAATAATTCACTATTTAAAATCTCCATCACCTTCTAACTTAACAGCCTCTAAACCTCAATTTCAAGCATCTCGCAATTTCCAAATTCTCTCGCCCAAATTTCTTCATCACTTAAATCATTAAAATATCCATCTGCAATTTTCAAAGTGTCTTCATGGCAGACAACTAAAACATTCTCGCAATGAATTTTTTTCAAGTCATTCAAAAAAGAAAAAATCCTTTTCTTCTCGTCCAGAAATGACTCTCCGTCGTTTACTCTCGTATTAAATATGTCTTTTTCAACTGCCTTAAGAAAATCTCTCTCCGGCTTTCCTTCAAATCCACTCTTTCTATCATTAATCCTTCTTTCAACTTTTATCTCCGCGTTATGAAATTTGTTTATTATTTTAGCAGTCTCTAAAGTTCTAGGCAATTCAGAAACATAAATTACATCAAATTTCTTGTCTTTCAATTTTTCAGCCGCTTCTTTTGCCTGCCTTTTTCCTAATTCAGTCAAATGCACATCAATAGAAGGATCGTCATTGCACAAATTTTTCTGATTATAATTGCTCTGTCCATGCCTTATAAAATATATCTTCATAAAAAATAATTGCCAACAACATTAAAAAATCTTTGTGTTACGGTTCTGCTAATATCTAAAGTGTCAGCAGGATCTCTATGCAAACTTAGTATGCTTTC
>CAYJQP010000050.1:0-5960 GCA_964372385.1 Candidatus Woesearchaeota archaeon
TGGTTACATGTTTACTATATTTCCATGCTAAACCATTTTTCTTAGACATATTATATGGCGGATCTGCAAAGACTAAATCCACAGAATTATCTGGAATTGTCTTCAATACTTTCAAAGCATCTCCTAAAATTATTTTATGTGTTGTCTTCATTTCTTTTTCTCCCTATTATTTTTACGAGGTTTATTCCAATATGGAGACTTACATTTGGGGCATATTGTTGGTTTTTCTTTTTCTCTTGGTATCCATCTGTGTTCACATCTATCGCACTTATATGCTATCACCTTAATTTTCATTTCTGTCATAGTATTTATAGATCTCTATACTTTATAAAATTACCCGTTAGGTTATACCTATAAAGTAATTTTTATATTTAACGCCTAGTTTGCGTAGCTTTGCTGACAATAACAAAAATCTCTTTTTCTTGTATTAGAGCATCTATTAATTCCTTGAAAACTCGAGCGGGTTTTTCTGGCGGCCTGTTCTTTTCCATCTTTATCATTAATTCAATTAAATGCACTATAAATTCTATTTTATACTCTCCATATTTGTTTAATTCATGAAATTGTTTTAATTTCTCCTGTGTAGTTTCTTTCAGCATACAATTATTTCTATCTTTCTTGCTCTTAAACCCTTCAACTCTATCATACATCTCTCTCAAATATTTCATAAATCTAAGAGTAAGATCTCTATTGTGTTCTTTTTTAATTAAGAGATCTATGACCCAATGAATATGCTTCGGTGTCCTTAGTCTTTTTCCTTTTTCTTTATATCTGATAAGAATGTCGTGATCTGGATTGTGTCCTCTACTACCTTCAAAAACTCCTATGACTACTCCATCCGGTAATTGAATTTCTTTTACAGAATAATGTTCTTTTCCTTTTCTCTTAAACTTCATGTTTTTTATAATATTTTATATTTTATAAATCAGATCCTGAGAACTTGAAAGATAGTGACTTACATGAAATTGAAAACTATATAATAAACTTTAGCAAACCTCAAGAACGAAGTTCTTGATGGCCATCAAGATTTAAAAAATCTTGAGGGTTTAACAAAGCAAGGGTTTTCAATGGGAAATTGAAAACTATATAAATAACAATTTATTTTAGTGTATATGAAAATCAGAGATTTTCAATTATACAAATTCCTAAAGAATTTGAAAGGAATTTGAATAACATGAAAAAAGAAGAGATAAACCTTGCGGCGCAATTGCTGACGGGAATAAAAGATGCTATTGCTAAATTAGAAGAAGCTGAGAAGAAAAATGATTCTGAAAAGATTTTGTCTGCGAAAAGAGAAATTCTTAATTTTCAAAGACAAATAGACAAACTGCTATGATAAATGATTTGAAAAGAAATGTTAATGTGGAAATAGGAATGCTTAGAGAGATAGCCAACTATAGCAGGAGGATCAACTGGGCGAATCCTTCTGAAAAAAAATTATTGTTAGCGACGATAGAATCTTTAAGAAAAAGCATGAAAATTGTTAATAATTCTATTCCAAGATTGCTTTCTGAGATTGTTTCGGGGAAAGTTCTGCCTTCGCAAACTACGAGAGAGACAGCAAGAGCTGATTTAGAAAAAGTGAGCTACAAGAGAGTTGAAAGCCAGTTTGAAGCTGTTGTTCCGAAGCAGGCGAGAGAAGAACTACTGAAAGAATTAAGCATAAGTGACAAGTATATTAGAAAATTAAAGAAGAAAGAGATTGTTGGGGGAGAGGAATATAAAGAATTCAAGGCGGTAAGTGGCTATTTAAAATTTTCAAATAAGTTGTTTTTTAATACTACAAATAAATGGATAAATAAAGGCTATTTCAAGAGACTTTCGGTTGAATTGAGAAAGGCGAATATTGAAATTCTTTTTCCTACTTATGTGTCTATGATATTTACAACTACGTTAATATCATTTTTTATATCTCTACTTTTTACAGTTTTTCTGTTTTTTTTCAACATTCATCTTGATTGGCCTGCAATAAGCTTTTATTCCGGGAGTTATTTGCTAAGACTTGCCAAGATTTTCTGGATACCTCTTTTTGTTCCTTGCGCTGTTTTTACATCAGTTTATTATTACCCTATTACAGAAAAAAAATCCCTTGCCAGAAAAATAGACCAAGAGCTGCCGTTTGCGGTAATACATATGAGCGCGATTTCTGGGTCTGGGATAGAGCCGAGTGAAATCTTCAGAATAATTGGATTAAGCAAAGAGTATTCTCATTTGAGAAAAGAAATAAGAAAAATTTTAAATCAGATAAATCTTTATGGCTATGATCTTGTTGCCGCTCTTAGCAGTGTTTCAAAAAGCACGCCGAGCACAAAGCTTTCTGAATTGTTCTCCGGGCTGTCAACGACAATACAATCAGGAGGAGATTTGTCAGAATTCTTTGGAAAAAGAGCTGAAACACTGCTTGTCAGCTACAGGCTTGAAAGGGAGAAATATGCAAAGACTGCTGAAACTTTCATGGACATTTACATCAGCGTTGTTATTGCTGCGCCGATGATATTAATGCTTCTGCTAATTATAATGACTGTTGCTAATTTTAGCATCGGATTTACAACAAGCCAAATTACTTTTTTGATTATCGCTGTTATTACATTAATAAATGTGCTGTTCATTGCGGTTTTGCATGTTTATCAGCCGAATTACTAACATGAAATTGAAAAAGATGCATTGGGTTGGGATAATTTCTGCGGCGATTATAGCGATAGCTGACATAATATATTTTATAGGCAAGAAAGATACTAACTTGTTCTTGTTCCTGCTGGGCATGGCTTTTGGAATTTTGTTCCTGCCTTTTATAATAGGGATTATTGTAGAGAATAGAAAAGATGAGGAAAAAGTTGAGATGTTTTTAGAATTCAGCAGAAATCTTGCGGAGAGTGTGGCTATAGGAACGCCTATAAGCAAAAGCATAGTGAACATGAAGCATAAAAATTACGGCTCTTTGACATTGCATGTTGAAAAACTCGCCAATCAAATAACTATCGGCATTCCTGTTGGAAGAGCGCTGGAGAATTTTTCTTATGACATAGGAAGCAGTGTGATAAGTAGGTCAATAGCTTTGATAAGAGAAGCTGAAAGAGCTGGCGGAGAAATTGATTATATCCTGGAATCTGTAGCGAAATCAATTGCAGAAGTCAACAAATTGAAAAAAGAGAGAAGGGCGGCTATCTCAAGCATTGTTGCGCAAGGATACATTATATTCTTTATATTTATTGGAATAATGCTTGTCATGCAGTTTAAAATAATTCCACTTACTGCAAATATTGGCGTTGTCGGACAGCTTGGAATAAGTGAGATAACGAGTAAAGATTTTGGAGAAACAAAAATAGATGCGGAGGGATTTGCAAGCCAGAGTCTTGCAAGGCCATTTTTGTATTTGCTGTTAGCTCAAGGAATACTTGCGGGATTGACTATTGGGAAATTAGCAGAGGGAAGTGTTAAAGCAGGAATGAAACATTCTTTCATAATGTCTGCGGCTGCCTTTTTGATTTCAAGCGGGGCGAATTTGTTTTTGAGGTGATTGCTTGGATAAGGTAAAAACAAATTTGAGGTTTAGTTTTTGGTGTTGGAAATAAGTTATTTTTCAACAAGATAAAAAATCTCGTTGTCAGAAGAGAAGGTTTTGTAACTTAAAGACAATTTTTTAAGAAGATTTTCCAGCCAATAACGTCTTAGATAGCGCATTGGCTTTCCTGATAAAGTGCGGGTTGAAAAACTTATTATTATATATTTACAGTTTAGTTTTTTTATAAGCTTTTCTGCTAAATTGCGAGGGTTATCTTCTATAATGTCTAAGGTTTTGAAAAGCAGGCAGATATCTGCTTTTGGAAGCGGTTTTGACAAATCTCTTAAATTGTAGACGAAGACAGAGCCTTTGATTTTGTTTTTTTTGAAAAATTCTCTGATTAAATTAAGTTCAGAGCTTTTTATATCAGAAGCGTAGTATTTTATTTTGGGCGACGCTAAAGCAATTGGATTTAAACCGCAGGCTAAATCTAAGATAGAAGAAGGATTTAGCTTGCTAATAATTTTTTTTAATTTGGGATAGAAAGAAAGTCTTTCTGCTGTTGATGCATGGGTTTTCAACAATTCAGAGAGCTTATTTTTTTCAAGCAATTTTAATTTGTTTTTTAAGGATTTTTGGAATCTGCCTGTTAAAAGTCTTAATTGAGAGCGTATTTCTTTAACTATAATTTTTATTTCTTTTTCTTTTAAATTTTCCAGATTTATTTTATGTTTTTTTAGATAATTTTCTAAAATTTCTGATATTAAGGAATCTTCAATGTCTGACAACTCTTTTTTTTTCTTTATTTTTTCAATAAGGGATTTTTTATTGAACATTCTTGGAAGAATAAGATAATCTATTTAAATGTCTGTTGCAATGCTAGTATATGAACAAAAGAGGTATAAGCCATATTGAGATGATGTTGTCTTTCCTGATTTTTATAGGATTTGTTATATTTGCGCTTTATTTTTTCAGTCCTGCGCAGACTTCAAGATTAGTTGAATCGTCTTTGAGTTATGCTTTCCGTGAAGTCAATAATAATGTGAGCGTTGAGCTGGAGAGTTATTCTATTAGCTTGAATCTTGCGAGTGTCGGAGACAGCTTGGCTGTTGAATTGCCTTCTTCTTTGGAAAATGCAAATGTGAGAGTTGAAAATTATTTAGGAGAAGTGATACCTTCGCAGAGAGATGGAAGCAATGGAGATATTATTTATTTTGAAAAGGCAGGGAGTGAGTATGGCAATGGCAAGGGCTTTGTTGTAATTAAATTAAGCGAGGATATTGAGCCGTACACTGGACAAGTTAGTTCTGTTACTATTGATAGGACTCTTTACAGTATAGCTTCTTCAAACATAGCTGAATTGATTTCTGAAAAAAGAATGTCGGAATTGAAAATATTGTACGACGGCGAATATAATTCTTTGAAAAATGATTTTAATCTTCCTGACAGAGTTGAATTTGGTTTTGGCCTTGCGTTTGATGAAAATGACAAAATTAATGCTGAAAGAGAGATTCCTAAAGGAAGAGAAGTGTTTTTGAAGAAAGAGAGGGTTGAGGTTTTAAGAGTTAATGGGCAGAGCCAATTTGCAGATTTAACAATAAAAATATGGTGAATAAAAAAGGCATATTGAGAATAGTAGAAGCGAGCATTGCTGTTTTAATTGTTTTAGCGGCGATATTAATTGTTTCTACAAATAAAAGGAGTGAAAGTTCCGGGGATTTAGCTGATATTTTGCCGGGAATTCTGGATGAGATTGCGAAGAACACGAGCATGCGAGATAAGATTTTTACTGATAAAGCAGGAGCAATTTTAGACATAGAAAATTTTTTATCCACGAAAATAAGAAATCCTTCACTTGGTTATGCAGTTATAATCTGTGACGATATAAGTGGAATCTGTGGTTTAGAGAGCTATCCTGAAAATGCAGAGGGAGATTTGTTTGTTAATGAAAGAATTATCGGCGCTTCGCTAGAAGGAGCTTATAGCCCAAAGAAATTGAAAATTTATTTGTGGAAGATTAGGAGTTAGATTTTTTATTTGGGGTTGGTTTAATTGGTTGTTTGATTTATTTAGTTATGAAAAGTTTTGATAGTTAGCCTTTACCAAAAAATGCACAAATTATTTTATAAAAATAATGAATAATCAATATCGCTTAGAGCATTTGGTTGTATTTATTATTGGGGCTTTCTACGGGGGGTTGAGATTTATTTCTGTGGGATTGTTTGGTTTCGCTTAGCGAGGGGTTTGTAGGTGATTTTATTTATTCCACGAAAGTGTTAATTTTATTTAGTGATAGATAATTTACAGGGTAATTTGGTTTTAAATAATTTTATAAAGTTGTCTTTTTTAATAGAATAATGAAAAGAGGTGTTTTTTGGATAATGAGAAAAAGAGGGATTTTGCTGGCTGTTTTTTTAGGGGTTTTTTTTGTGATTATTTTAATTGGGGGAGTGGATGC
>CAYJQP010000051.1:0-5641 GCA_964372385.1 Candidatus Woesearchaeota archaeon
AAGAAGAATTATTGAGCGTTATTGCAGCGTAGCAGGTATAGAGGACGAGAAAGACAAAGAAAAGACATTGATTCTAGCAAGAAAAGCATATTGTTGCCGCATAATAAACTGGGCATATGGTCTAACAAAGTATAGAAGTCACCTTGATAATAGTTTATTCATTAAAAAATTAGGTGAAGATCTTGCCTATTCTATAGATAGGATTTTATGATCTTCCATTTGAGAATCGGACTGGGATAGTTCTATTAATTCCAAGAAAAAATCTTTATAGGTTATTGGCTCAAGTTCCCTAAGTTCTTTATATGAAAACCATCCAAACTCAGAGTGCTCGTTAGAAATTGACACTTTGCATGAAATGGGTTTTGCTAAAAAAACAACAGCAATTATTTCATTATCTTTTTTTATTTCCTTAACAACTTTCTTTATATTTATATCAAGATTAGTTTCTTCTTTTGCTTCGCGAATAGCGGCTTTTTCAAAAGATTCTTCTTTTTCAATTTTACCTCCAGCACATTCCCAATTGCCTTTATGTTCCTTTTTCTCATCATCTTTTCTTCTAAGAAGCAAGTATTTGCCATCTCTTTCTATAATTACCTTAACTTGTCTATCCATAAACTTGGTTCGAGATACTTATTTATATACCTTATTATATTCTAGATCTCATGAAAAGAAAGATTGTGCAGTTATTTGAGAAAGTTCAGAGAATTCCTTATAGAGTATGTAAATTTGATAAGAGTGAAATTAATCTAGAAATTTTCCACGGAGATTGTAGACATAAATCAGAGTTGCTTTATTCTCTTTTAAGTAAGGAAGGATATAAAGTTAAAAGATTAAAAATAGAATTTAATTGGAAAGATTTGCCTATTCCTAAGAATATTTTAGATATATTAAAAATATCTGGGACAATTTTTTCGCATGATTCTCTTTTAGTAAAAATCAATAATAAATGGGTAAAGGTAGATTGTACTTGGAATCCAGAACTTGCAAGGAGAGGTTTTCCAATTACTAAAAATTGGGATGGAAAAACCAACACAAAACAGGTTACAGAGGGCAAGTTAAGATTTTTTAAAGAAGGGACCTATACTAAAAAGAGAAAAATTGTTAAAGAAGAAGCATTAAAATTTGCCGGAGAATTAAATAAATTTCTTTCTTCTTGATGCAGTATTAATTGATCTTTTTATAAATTGAACAAGATTGTTTAACGCTTCACCATAAATTCCGGCAATGTGTGGTGTTAGCACAATATTTCTATCTTTATAGTCATCAGGATTTATGTCTTCTTCATATACATCTAAAATTGCTCCTCTTAAGTATCCTCTAATGGTGTCTTCTAAAATAGAGTTGTCATCAATTATTCCTGCTCTTGAAACACTCAATACCAAAGCATCTCTTTTAATTTGTGAATTTTTGTTATATAGTAACTCTCTTGTCTCTTCATTTAAAGGAAGAGTATTTACAATAATATCGGAATTAGAGAGAAGATTCAATAGACCAGAAATTCCTTTTCTTGCGTCTATTCCAGAATACGGAATTGTTCTCTTAGTGAAAGCTTCGAAATGGCATCCATACCTAATTAGAGATTTATAAATTTCTTTTCCTACGTTCCCAAAACCCAATAACCCAACTGTTGATTTACTCATAAACTTATTCATCTCACTTCCTAATATCTCGTCTAAATTATAAGCAACATAATCTGCAACTCCTTTTGAAACGATAGAGGGATTGTGATATATTCTAATTCCTTTTTGCAAAGCATCCTCAAGGCAGATTGCTTCTGCTCCTCCTGTTGGAATTATAAGATGACTTAATTTTTTTAATTTCTTCAATTCCTCTAAAGAAAGAGAATTAGAAACTAAGATCTCTACATCTTCGTTTATATTATCCACAAAACATCCTTTAGGTACACCTTCTTTAACTAAGGCACTAACTAAGAAATTATCATTCCACCTCTTGGGTTTTAATATTTTTGCTTCAATTTTCATAATAAAAACACTATTTGAAGAGATTTTAAGCCTTTTGATTTGTTGTATCTACTTACCTTTGTAAAGTAAATCCATCATAAAATTCATAGGATTATTTGATTGCAGTTTTGCTGTTTGCAAAATTGATAATAGATTAGCTGTTATTTCTGCTCCGTCTTTACTTCTACTTCCATTTGATATTTTTCTTATGACAACAGCATGTCTTAATCCTCTTTCAGCTCTGTTGTTTGTTGAATCAATTTCAGGATTATCAACAAATCTGAATAAATTATCTCTATGACGTCTGCATATACTTTTGACAAACTTATAAACTTCATTTGATTTATAACTTCTAGAAGAAATCAAATCAATCCAATACAAAAGATCTTTCTTATTCCCATTATCTTTTGCTTTTGCATAAATATATTTCAGTCTTTTATGAATATATTTTGCTTCTGGATAATGATCTGCTAAATCTTTTGAATCTCTCAGTATATGGGACCAACAAATTTGTTGTTCACAATGGCTTTTCTTTACTAGTTCATTGTAAGCGCTAAATCTATCGCTTACAAATGTTTTTCCCTCCTGATTTCCAAGAAGATTGAGCGGAACTTTTCCACTTCTATTTTTATTAACGATATATAATGCAATTTCTTTATTGATAAAATTCCACAACCAATAATTTTTTCCGTTTATTCTCCAAGCAGAATTTTGTTGTATTAAACGGATTTTTATCATAAGCTCTTTTTTGTCTTATAAATTTCTCTTCTTCAACAGCCCATTTTATCTTTCCTTTTTCCACAAATGCTACAGCTGCATCATGAGCTACATTTAACCATCCACAACCGTTAATTCCCAAAATTTTCATAATTTTAATATGAATATTACTCTTATAAAATGTTCGACTAACAACCCGCAAAGCGTGCCTCTTGTTTTAGCTGGATAGGAGAATTTGCGGACAATTTTTTGAATAAAAAATTATAGAGAGTTTTGAAAAACCCTTTATAAACAATATTTATAAACAACTCTTGTTGTATATGTTTATGAAAAAAGAGGCGAGACAAAAATTAATAATATTGGATAAAAGGATGGTATCCCCGGGTATTGCATTAATATTTATTCTAATTCTTCTGGTCTTAAATAATATTTTCTTTATAGGATTATCACCTGAATTAGAAGATGATACGAATAAATCTGCCGATGAAGAAGAGACGATAGAGATATCAAAGAAAAGAATGGAAGCAATAAAAACAGTCGTTACGGAGATAATTGGAGAATTAAAAGAAGAACAGAGATTGAGAAAGATACATTTTTATATTAATATTGGTTTGGGCGTTGTATTAATCATACTAGTCGTAATAATTATAATTAAAAGACTAAGGAGAAAAAATAAAATATCCTTCATCACCTAATTATTTAAGTGAACAATAGTGTTGTGTTGCATGATTATTTTCTTGTCTTTGGTAAAATAGAAAGTTAGTACAATATTTATCATCGAGGAATTGGCGAATTGTGCAACAAAACAATGTTATCTAATCATCTATAAGGAATAGAATTCTTCCTTTTTAGTGATAGCAAACTTTAAATAATACCAAAAATGTATAAAAGACATGAAATTTAAAGCTGAAAAGAGAGTTGGAACGTTTTTTTATTTGGGGATTTTTTTAATTATTATTTTAGCAGGATTTGGGATAGGATATAGTGGTTATTATTCTTATCCAAGTGTTTCATATCCGACTTTATCGTCCTCATCTTCGGTGACTTTAACGACTTCAACAACTTCGTTAAATACAGGAAATTACGATGCAGAGATTCTTGAAAAATTTAAAAAGCAGAGTTTTGTGAGTGTGATTGTTGAACTGAAAGATAATGGAGTGTTATTGGAAGCGAATCCTTCAAATGGTATATTTTTTGATTCTGGTGATTTGCCTTTGATTAGGGAACAAGTTAAGAAAAATCAGGATTCTGTTTTAGGAAGCTTGTCTGCAAATGATTTCAAATTAAAGTACAAATATAAAACTGTTAATGCTTTGTCAGGAGAGGTTAATAAAAATAGTTTTTATAATTTAATTAAAAATCCGTTTGTTGAATATGTTGCTTTGAACAGGGTTGCTTATTTGGCTTTGGCAGAGAGTTTACCTTTAATAAATGTGGATGATACGCATAATGCTGTTGACAGAGAAGGAAGAAATGTTAGAGGAGAGGGACAAGTAGTATGTGTTTTAGATACAGGAATTGATTACAGGCATTCTGATTTAGGCGGGTGTTTTGGAAACGGATGCAGAGTAGAAGGAGGATATGATTTTGTTAATAATGATGCTGACCCTATGGATGATGATGGGCATGGGACAAATGTCGCAGGCATTGTCGCAAGAACGGTGCCTGATGCAGAACTTCTTGCTGTTAAGGTATGTAATAACGTAGGGTCTTGCAATGGCAATAATATACTAGCTGGATTGGACTGGTGTATAAATAACTTAGATATTTTAGGAACAACAGTTATTACAATGAGCATTGGAAATGGGGGGGAATATAATGAGGACAACAGTTGTCCTATAGGGATAAGTGTAGGGATTGATAGGGCTTACTCCTTCAATCTTCCTGTAACAGTTTCTTCAGGAAATAACGGTCACAAAAACGGCATATCATCGCCGGCATGTTCAAGAAATGCAATTTCAGTTGGCGCTGTTTATGATGCTAATTTAGGTTCTGTAACAAGATGCTTAAATAGAGAGTGTTCAAGTACATGCACAGATTCTGCAACAACAGACATGATAACTTGCTATTCTAATACAGGGCAGAATTTAGATGTTGTTGCTCCGGGTGATTCAATAAGAACAACTAATTTAGGAGGAGGTTATATAGATTTTATAGGCACGTCGGCAGCAGCGCCCCATGTTGCAGGAACAATAGCTTTAATGAGACAGTATGCTCCCGAGCTAAATGTAAATCAGATTGTCATGTTTTTAAGAGATAGAGGAAGAGCAGTGATAGACAGCGGAAATGGTTTGTCTTTTCCTCGCATAGATGCGTTTGCCTCTTTAGAGTCTGCGCCTGTTCTTGATGAGATTGGAAATAGAGAAGTAAATGAAAATGAGCATTTAGTTATTCAGTTAATTGCAGATGATAATGAAGATGATGCGCTTGTTTTTAGCACAAGTGCAGATAAGATACTGCCAAGTGCTTTTAGTTTTGATTCTACAACAGGACTTTTTGAATGGACACCAACATTAGATGATGCTGGTGTTTATGAAGTGATGTTTGAAGTTACAGATGGCTTATTTTTTGACAGCGAGCAAATCAGAATTACAGTTAATAATGTGGCTGTGTGCGGAGACGGAATTATAGAAGGCGAGGAAATGTGCGATGATGGTGATTTAATTGACGGCGACGGCTGTTCTTCTATGTGCGAAAATGAATTTATCAGAGGAGACGCTAATGTTGATGGGTTTATTGACGTTTCTGATGCTGTAAGAATTGTGCTTTATTTGTTTAGGGGAGATATAGATATTTCATGCTTAGATGCGGCTGATTCAAATGATGACGGGCAAGTGGATGTTTCTGATTCCAGATATTTGCTTAGCTTCTTATATGAGGGCGGACCGGCAATTCCAGAGCCGTATCCTGAATTGGGAGCTGATCCGACTGCTGAAGAGCCAGAGTTGAGCTGTGAGCAGTAT
>CAYJQP010000052.1:0-5633 GCA_964372385.1 Candidatus Woesearchaeota archaeon
TATCCACAAAACTTAAATACCAAAACATCCTAAATAAAACATGGAAATAGGTGAAGTAACAAATTATTTTGAGCATGTAAAAGCTGCCGCGATAAAACTTTCTAAGCCTCTAAAAGTAGGAGACACAATTCAAATAAAAGGCGGCGAAATGGATTTTAAGCAAAGGGTGGAAAGCATGCAAATTGAAAGAAATCCCGTCGTGAAAGCAAAAGCAGGAGACGAAATCGGCATAAAGGTAAAAAACAAAGTAAGAAGAGGCTACAAAGTTTTCAAGGAATAAATTTTAAAAGCCCATAGTTCTAGATAAAATAAGCTCCTGTGGTCCAGAGGCCAAAGATACTGCCCTCTCGAGTTAGCTGAGATTTAAGTCGTTGAGACAATAATCTCTGTCCTCTTTAGGACAAGCACTTTGTTATTTCCAAGTCTTGATAAGAACAAATTCTCAAGGCAACGGAGAACGGCGGAGACCCGGGTTCGAATCCCGGCAGGAGCATTTACTATCTCTGGATATCTTCTTTTTGCATCTTCACAAACAATAATGCAATAAAGCCGGCTAAAAATAAAGCAATCACTACAAGAAGAGCTTGTTTAAAACCTAACACAACTGCTATATAACCAAACAAAGCAGGGCCAATAACGCCTGAGAATTTTTCTGTCAATCCTTGATAACCAAACAATTCAGCTATTTTATCCTGAGGAGCCAGATCGACTAATATAGGCCTTGTAATTGTCCAAAGTGCTCCGAGCAATGCCCCTCCCAAGATGCCTGCAATAAGAAAAGTTGTATAATTTGTTTTCATATATAGAATAAGGATAATGAGAATCCATAAAAATAAAACAATATTTAATGCTTTTTTATGTCCTAGTTTATCAGTAAGCTTTCCAAAAAATGCAGAACCAAGCCCAGCTGATGTAGCCATTATCAGATAAATTGGAAGAAATTGAATTAATGTTAATCCAATCTGATCTTTAGCATATAAAAATAAGAAGATTATTGCAGTATTTGCAGCATCCATATATAAAAATGAAGATAGGAGGAATATCCATAAGAATCTAAATTTTTTAATCTCTTTTATAGTAAAGATAACTCTTTTGAAAGCTTCTTTAAAATGCCTTTTTTGTATCTTTGTTTCTGAAATTTCCTTGACAAATACAAAAGTAAATATTGAAAATCCAAAATAAAATATAGCTGTTAACATAAATATTATTTGTATTGCTGTAATGTCTTCATAACCATAAAGATAACCAACAATGTAAGCTATTATAACACTAAATATTGTCCCTAAATATCCAATAGCTGTTCCTAAACCAGATACCCAGCCAATATTTTTCTTATGCGAGAGCTCAACTAAAAATGAGTCATAGACATCAAGGCTTGCATGATAAAAGAAATTAGCTAACAAGCCAAACAATAAGACCATTGTTAAGTTAAGGAATCCTGCAAAAAAAGTAAAAATGCAACATATTACTGTGAAAATAAAAAGCATAAATCTTTTTCTTTTAGTAAGATCAGCAATTGCTCCAAGCCAAGGTACAAGCAGACCAGCCAAAAGCATAGAGATTCCCATTACTAAGCCAACATGAAATGCATTCCCTCCTTTCAAAACAACTAAAAGAGGAAAATAAACAGTAACAAATAAGGCTGAAAATATTGTATTAGCAAAATCATACATACTCCAGCCGAAAAGTTTTTTATTCATCTTAAAATAAAAATAGCTGTTGCCATTGCATACTCTCCATCATGGCTAATGCTAACATCGTGATGAATAATGTTTTTTTTATTAATAATTAAGAAAGGTTTTTCATTCCTCTTCTTTTTAATCTCAATGTCATGCCAATCAAGATTTTTAAATACCTTTTTACAACTTTCCTTTGCAGCAAAGAATCCAGCCAATGTTTCTGGTTTATTTCTTAATTCAGTTTCATGAAATATTTTTAGCAAAGTTTTTCTATCTATTTCTTGTAATCTTCTAATCTTTACAATATCACAACCAATTTTAACTTTCATAATTCCTTGACTTTTTCTCCAATTATTTTTGTAGCGTCTAAATATGAACCTTCTAGTTTAATTGGTTTTCCGAATTTTATACTACTTTTATGGAATCTAGGAATAATCTTTCCAGCAGGAAGTACTTGAAATAAGCCTTCAATTTTTACAGGAACAACTTGAGTTTTCATATTCAATGCCAAATATCCTACACCTGATTTAAATTCTTGCATCTCACCATTAAGTGTTCTATGTGCCTCTGGAAATATTAATATTGAATAACCTCTGTCAAGCATCTCTCCTGTAAATTCTAAGCTTGCATCAGTACCAATACTTTCCCCAAAAGGATATGCATTAAAAAATAAGGCAGAGAAAAATCCTCTCAATCTTCTATATAATCCTTGCAATCCTTTTTCCCCAATACCAAAAACATAATATGAATCAGCTGATACAGCTACTTTATTTATTTTTTTCATAATTATAGGAGCATCAAGAGCACTTTGATGGTTGCTTGCAAATATAACAGGCCCATTAGGAATATTATCCAAGCCAGAATAATTTGTTTTAGTAAATATCCTTATAATCGGAAAGATCAAGATTCTCTGAAAAATATATCTGATAATTTTTAAAACAGGATTAAGAGGCCATTTTCTAAATCTTATTCTATGAACAGAGCTTTCTTGAATTAATTTCTGGAGTTCAGCAACCTTTGTACGTTGATCAAGTTTCGTCTCATCAATCTCTATACCAAATTCATTTTCAAGTTCTGAAACTAATTCGACTCTTTTAAGAGAATCCATTCCAAGATCTGACAATTTAGAATCTTGATTTATTTTTTGATATGGTTTTAAAACATTGTGAATAATATTTTGTAATTTATTTTCATAACTATAGACAATTGGTTTTGCTTTATTTATTTCCTCTAGAATAAAGAATTTCTTAATCTTTCCAGTAGGTGTTTTGGGGAAATCAGGATATGGCCAAAGAGAATAACTAGTAATTTTCTGATGACTCAATAATTTTTCATTTGCTTTTTTAATAATTCCAGGAAGATCTGCTTTTTTATGCAAAATCACTACTGCACGAATTTTTTTATCTTTTTCTAAGACACAACTCTCTTTTACAGGACTTATAATATTTAAAATACTCTCTATATCAATAGGATAAGCTTTCAAGCCAGATCCAGTTATTATAACATCTTTTTTCCTTTCTTTGATATAGAGATGGCCATTTTTTATTTCTCCAATGTCTCCTGTTTTAAACCATCCTTGTTCAAAAGATTGTTTTGTTTTTTCTTCATTTTTATAATAACCAGACATGACATTCTTTCCTCTGATAAGGATTTCATTATCTTCTCCTAACTTTAATTCAACATCTTTAGCTATTTTTCCAGCACTTCCTGTTTTTCCCAAAAGGGAATTGACAGTAGCAACAGACGCCGTCTCTGTTAAGCCATATCCTTGTACTACCGTGATAAGATGTCTTCTCCACCATTTTTCTAAATCAGTATCAAGATGAGCACCTCCTACTCCAATAAGTCTAAATTGCACTCCAAGATTTAAAATCAGAGATTTTCCTTCTAATTCCTTTTTCAATGCATCTAATATACCTGGAACCAAAACAATACTATTAATATTTTTATTCCTGATAAAAGAGATAATTTTTTTTGACTTTATAGAATCAATAAAAAAAATTTCATGTCCAAAATAAATCAAGAGAAATAAACCATAAATTTGAGAAAAAATATGACTCAATGGCAAAACATTGAGAATCTTTAATTTTATTTTTAAAGGAACAGAACTAATTGCCGCATTAATCCCAGCAATAATATTCTCATGAGTCAATATTACTCCTTTTGGTATCCCTGTTGTTCCTGATGTATACATAATCTCTATAATATCATCAGCTTTAAGAGAAATTTTCTTAAAATCAGGCTTGCTTGCTTCATTGCTTGTTTCAATAAGCTGATCTAAATCTTCTAAATAATATCTTTTAATATTAAGGGATGCTAACCCAATATCTTGAAAAATAATCTTTGCTTTTACTTGGCTTTGTATCTTCTTTAATAATACCTTATTTGTTAAAAGATCAAGTGGAACAACAATTATGCCTGAGAAAATACAAGCAAAATATACAACTATCCACTCTAAAGAATTCATTCCAAGAATAATGAGCTTATCTCCTTTTGTTAGCCCTTCTTTTTTCAAAAATGTTCGTGTTTTTGCAATCTTTTCGGCCAACTCTTCTCCTCTTAAAGTGAGAGTTCGATATCCTTTCTTATGCGCAAAAAGAATATTGGGCTTAAGGTGTTCTATTAGCTCTTGCAGAGAACCTATTTTTTTCATTGTTCATACTATACATGAGCGATATTTAAATCTATTTTTAGATACTTCTCTTTTACACAGATGTTGATGGTTTTGTTGCTGGCCCGGCAGGAGCATGTCTTCCATAGAGGTACAAATTAAAAATTCCCTAGATTGTACCCACATCAACTATCAAGAATATTAAAACTTTTGAGATTTTCTTTTAGAGTAGTGATACAAAATTCTAAAATATGCTTATATTTTTCATCATTTGCAAGCCTTACTGCTTGCAAATATTCTGCTCGTTGTTTCATGTAAATATTAATCCAAGGATACCCCTTCTTTTTCAAAAGAAAGTTCATAATAAGCCTTGAAATCCTGCCATTGCCGTCTATAAATGGATGAATCGAAACAAGTTTAACTGAGAAAATAATAGATAATTCAAAAGGATGCATCTTATTTTTATTTAATTTATACCAATAAACAAGATTCCCCATGAGTTGCGGTACTTTTGAGGCATCTGGAAAACGAACATCACTTTTAAAAATTCTAACCGTGGTTTCTCGATATCTCCCAGCAAATCGTTCAGAGATATTCTTAAAAATAATGGAATGAAGTTTCAGAATAAATTGCTCATTTAAATTACCTTCATAATTATTAATAAATCTTATTGCTTCTATATGACTTCTTGCTTCATTAATCTCTCTTAAGGTTTTTCCTTTGGGGACTAAACCTTCATTGATAACTAAATTCGTATCTTCAAGTGAAAGAGAACTGCCTTCTATAGCATTACTATCATACGTAAGCTCTGTAAAAAAAGTGTTTTCAAATTTCTCAAACTCTTCTTTGCTTAAAGAACCTATTTTTTTATGATAAATACTTTTTAGTCTTTCAATCTCGATAAGTTGTTCTTTTGAAAGATTTTTAGAAGGCATACTGCTAAGAATATCTATTTCGAATTCCTTCTTTAGCTTTTCTATGTGTTCTTTGGGAATACTCCCAGAGCCAATAAATTTGCTTTTCTTTACTATTTTGTCTCCTTCTCGTTTGATGAAAACTAAATAATTCTGTTTTTTCCCATTAACTTTTCGTACTTCATGATATACCATACACACTTATATGGGTACATATTTATAAATGTTTGTATTTGTACCCATATAGGGACTCTAAAGATGAATAGTACCGCTATCTCTAGTTCGCACCATTCTACCACACAAGCTATCAGCATGGTTAGAGCATCCTCAACAAAAAATTCAAGCTATAGTCAAGGACATTATAAATTGAGCCGTTTATGCCTTGACTATCAAGGGAAAAACATACATTTTGCTCAATTATGGATAACT
>CAYJQP010000053.1:0-5511 GCA_964372385.1 Candidatus Woesearchaeota archaeon
TATCACTTCTCATCTTATTTAACTACACAAAAGAAAAAGACGAAGAAATAAAACCAGCTTTAGTTCAAACTCCAACATTAGACATTGAAGCATCAGTTGTCTCCCTATCTCTTGACGAAGACGGGAATAACTGCTTAAACAAATGCCCAGGCTCTGAATTTCCACTTGACAAAGGCATAATAAAAATAAATAAAATTCTTTCAGACAACGACCCGCAAGACACTATCAATATAAAAGTCAATGACGAAATTGAAGTTGAATTTAAATACAGCGCGCGCCCCGCAAAATTAATCCGAGACATAGGATTATCAGAGCAAGCAAATACAGAATCTCCAGAAACTCCAATTTCCCGCGAAACATACTTAGCAAATCCAATCTCATTTGAAGACGGCTATTTTATTTACAAGCTTTCAATTCCCAAAGATAAAGAAAAAACTCTTCAAGGCGTAAATGAAGACGATATAATTCAAGTCTCTGGCTTTAATCCAATTACTGGCATTGGAGAGTATTTAATAATCAGGACATAAAAGTACAAATTGTGAGTAATGTTTACAAATTTTTATTGTTAATTATCATCGCTGTCATATAACAATCTGGCTATTTTTTGATACGAAAAGTAACCAATCACCTAACTTTTATATACCTTCCTTTCTTCTTAAGCAAATGGTTGAACGCATATCTTTCCACGACCAAATTCAAAAAAACAAACTGAAATCAATTTTTTTAATCATAATAATATTCCTAGTTTTCGTCTTATTAGGCTATCTCATCTCAATAGCACTGGACCCATCGTATTTTTTCATTATAATGATCTTCGCAATAATTTTCTCTCTGCTTTACATCGTCGGCTCTTACTATAACTCTCATAAAATTGCTCTCGCATCTGTAAACGCAAAACCAGCTTCAAGAACAGAACACAGAATGCTTTTCCACGCAGTTGAATCAATGTCAATTGCATCAGGTCTTCCACAGCCAAAACTTTATGTCATGGAATCAGAGCAGGTTAACGCATTCGCTTCAGGTAGAAATCCTGAAAACGCAGTCATCTGCGTTACAACTGGATTTTTGCAAAAATTAAACAAGCAGGAATTAGAAGGCGTAATTGCCCACGAGATGTCACATATTGCAAATTACGATATCAGATTCATGACTTTAACTGCAATTTTAGTAGGAATGATTGCCATCGCAGCCGAGATTTTCCTTCGCAGTTTATGGTTTTCTTCGCATTCCAACGATAGAAGAAATGCAAAAACACAAGTTTTAATCCTCGCACTTGCACTCTTAGCTGCTATAATCGCTCCAATTGCAACACAATTAATTTCATTAGCAATCTCAAGAAAAAGAGAATTCACAGCAGACGCAACAGCAGTTAAATTCACCCGTTATCCTCTCGGGCTTTCTTCAGCTCTTAAAAAAATAAAGCACGAACACATCCATCCAGAAGACAAAAAACATTATACATCGGCAATAGCTCCTTTGTTCATCTCTGACCCCTTCAAAAAGAAAATCCAAGGTATTTTCTCAACGCATCCAAACATAGACGAGAGGATAAAAATTCTTGAGAATATGTAAAAATGAAATCCACATTTTCCCAGCACTGCTATGCCCTCCTGCAAAAAGTTCCAGAAGGCAAAGTTACAACTTACAAAGCCCTCGCCCACGCCCTAGGCACAAAGGCCTACCGCGCCGTCGGCAACGCAATGAAAAAAAATCCTAATGCCCCCCAAATACCTTGCCACAGAGTAATTAACTCAAACAGCTCTCTCGGCGGCTATTCGCAAGGCATTAGCAAAAAAATCAAGCTCTTAAAATCAGAAGGCATTGAAATAAAAAACAACAAAATTGACTTAAAAAAATTCCTGCACAAATTTTAAATAAACTCTTTTCTTTAAATAAAAATGAATTATGTTATAAAAAAAGGTGGTAAATACTATCCTTCAAAAGAATTAAAAAAATCATCTTGGATTTCAAATCCAAAAATCTACAAAGAAGCAAATGAAAACCCAATAAAATTCTGGGAAAATCAGGCAAGCGAAATCATATGGCACAAAAAATGGACGCAGGCATACAAAGAAAACCAACAATTCTTCAAATGGTTCATCAACGGAAAGTTAAACATCTCATATAATTGTTTAGACAGGCATTTAAAAGCAAAAGCAGACAAAACAGCATTAATCTGGATACCAGAGCCACTGAAAGAAAAACCAATCAAACTAACATACAAACAACTCCATCAAGAAGTAAACAAATTCGCAAATGTTCTTAAAAAATTAGGTATTAAAAAAGGCGATGTTGTTTGCATCTATCTTCCTTTAATTCCAGAAGTTGCAATTGCAATGCAGGCATGCGCAAGAATCGGAGCGATTCACTCTGTTGTTTTCTCAGCATTTTCAGCAGAAGCTCTTAAAACAAGAATTACAGACGGCAAAGCAAAAATCCTAATAACAGCAGACGGGTATTACAGAAGAGGCGAGAAAGAAGCTCTTCTGGCAAAAGCAAACGAGGCAATAAAAGGCACAGGAATTAAAAAAACAATTATAGTCAAAAGATTCAACTCTAAAATAACTCTTAAAAAAGATCAATATTTATACGATAAACTTATGCAAAACGCATCAACAAACTGCAATCCAACAATTGTAGAATCAAATCATCCCCTGTTTATTCTTTACACATCTGGAACAACAGGCAAGCCAAAAGGAGTTGTCCACGATACAGGCGGCTACGCAGTTCAATCTTATTGCACGACAAAATGGAATTTCAATTTGCATGACAATGACATAATCTGGTGCACAGCAGATGTTGGCTGGATTACAGGACACACTTATGCAATTTACGGCCCTTTATTAAACGGCTCAACAACGCTAATTTACGAGGGCTCTCCAGACTACCCAAATCTCGGAAGGTTTTGGGATATAATAAATAAAAATAAAGTCACGGCATTTTACACTGCACCGACAGCTCTAAGAATGTTTGCCTTCTCTGACGGCAAATATATTCCTAAATCAATGCCTTCTCTAAAAATTCTGGGAACAGTCGGCGAGCCAATTGACAAAGAAACATGGTTTTGGTATTTCAAAAAAATAGGAAAAAGCAGACTTCCAGTAATAGACACATGGTGGCAGACAGAAACAGGCGCGAACATGATTAATTCTCTTCCAGGCATTGGCCCTTTCATTCCAGGAGTTGCAGGAAGAAGCTTTCCAGGCGCAAGGCACGGCATAATAAATGAAAAAGGCGAGATTCTAAAACAAGGAAAAGGTCTCCTAGTAAACTTTTCGCCATTCTCCCCATCAATGCTCCGCGGCGTCTGGGGCGACCCTGAAAAATACATAGAAAAATATTTTACATTAAACAGCAAAAAAACAAAATTCTACATTACAGGAGACGCCGCAATTCTCTATAAAGACGGAATAATAAGAATTCTCGGCCGTTCTGATGATGTGATTAAAGTTGCAGGCCATCGCCTCTCAACAGCAGAAATGGAAGACGCTGTGCACAAGCATAATTTAGTCGGAGATGTCGCAGTTGTTTCAAAGCCAGACAAATTAAAAGGAGAGGCGATAGTTATTTTCGCCCGCCTCAAACAGCAGACAGCAAATGAAGCAAAAACAAAAGAAGAAATAACCGGGATATTGATAAAGCAAATAGGCCCAATAGCAAAGCCAAAAGAAATTTATTTCATTAGCGATTTGCCAAAAACCCGCTCTGGCAAGATAATGAGAAGAATATTAAAAAATCTTTTAAGAAAAGAGCCTCTCGGAGAATTGTCAACAATCGTAAATCCACAATGCATTGATGAGATAAAGAAACAACTAAGCTGATTTCCAAGAAATCTTTATATACTTCCCACAATGAATAATATAAACCAAAATGAAAAAAAAGCTCAACAAACGCCTCCTAAAAAAACTACTGCCTTTTATTTTAATAATAGCAATACTAATTGCATTTTTGATTTATAATTTCTTCGGCAAAAAAGACATTTTCTTCTCTCCGCCAGCACAAGAGGCCATTCTGCAAAACGTAATTTTCTTCCTGCTTCTCATTATGTCTTCAGTGATTATAGCTTTTATCTTCATAATTATTTTGTATAAGTTGTTGGAGTAACTTATTGTTGCTTATCCTAAATTAATCTCTTTTATTCATTTTTTAGTTCTTCTCCGTTTATTACATTTGGTGCAATGTTCAACTTTCCTTTTTAATTTCCCGCTCCTTTTTCCGCCACTTGCATATCTATGAAAAACCAAGGTTCTTGTAATTTCGTTACAATATTGACAATGCACTAATCTTTCTTTCATTTTAATTATTGCTGAAAAATAAGGCTGTATTTCTACAGCCGATATAAAATTAACCCTTATAACTTGCGCTAGCAGATCGGCTTTCTGCAGGATGCAGCACATGGCATTGCATATTTTTTGCCGTTTTATAGCTCAGGCACATGGCCTATTTTTTTTCTTCGAGCTCATAGTTATTAATTTGTAGGAGAAGTTTTGCTTATCTCTTCAATCCTCTCTAATGCAAGGTCAATTGTCTTAATCTTCTCATTTAAAGCTTCTTCCTTTGCAGCTTTTCTTTGCTTTGCATTCTGGCTTTTAATCTCTGCCAATTCAATTTCTCTCTGTTTTAGTCTTCTCTGTCTCTCAATATCTTTTTGAATATCTTTCTCCCAATCTAACAAATCTTTTTTTAACTCTTCTATTTTCTGTTGCTTAATTTTTACATCTTCATCTAACCCTAGCTTATCTGAAATAATATCCAGTTTCTTTTGCGTTAATCTTTCAACAATGCTATATCTTGATTGACTTTCACTCATTTTGCTTCCTAAATAAATTACAAATTTATTTTATATAACATTAACATACTTTTCTACACCCTCAAAAACATACCCATCACATTTTTCTCTTTTTTCCATCTAAATAAACTATGACTATTGGTCTTTTGTCTCTATCTTCAGCTAAATAACAATATAGATCCTGCCCTTTTTCAAGGCAATTTCCTTCGGCAACTAATTTATTTATAGAAATGCTGTATGTTGCTCTTTTCAACATAACCTTGCTTTTCCATCCTAATCCAAGAAACCTCTTTTTCATTATTTTTTTAGGCACCTCAAATATAAAAAGCTTTCGGTGCCTCAAGGTTTATATAATAAATTTGCTATGAAAAAATATGAAACTTCAAAAAAGATTTTTGCGTAAGCATAAGAATAAGGATTATTATAAGTATGTAGTTAATATTCCTCCCATGATAGTTAGAGAAGCTGGTTTTGGTGAGGGCGATGAATTAGATATAAAGGTAAAAGGCGGCAGGATAACATTGAAAAAAAAGACTAAAAATGGTTAATATCTTTTAGGTAGTCGATAAAACAGGCAGAAAGTTAAGGCTTACGAAAAGGCAATGGCGCGAAACAAATTTGAAGCATCCGGGCATGACTGCTTATTTGGAAGAAATTAAAGAGACACTTGCTAAACCAGATGCTATAACTGATTATAGTATTGACGAAAATGTTAGATATTA
>CAYJQP010000054.1:0-5423 GCA_964372385.1 Candidatus Woesearchaeota archaeon
CATTACAAATGGAAATTAAGAGCCACTCCGAAAGGGGGCAAAACTCTATTCTATTACCAAAAACCAAAAAAATTAACTAAAAGTGAAGCTCCTAGAGCAAGCTGTGGTAGTATTAATTATAAATAAAACCGTTTTCTAAGAAAACAGAAAAGTTTAAATATTGTTTTCTATTAAAACAATAATGGATAATATAGAGCAAGTATTTGAAGAATGGGATGCCTATGCAAGAAAAAAGCAACTCATAGCCAGAGATATAAAATGTAATTCAATCATAAAAAATTCAGATCTTAAAATTATAGCTATAACGGGAATAAGAAGATCCGGAAAAACAAGTGCACTTATCCTGATTTATAATATATTAAAAGAGAAAAAAGAAAAAACTGCTTATATCAATTTAGAAGATAATAGAATAAAAAACAATCCAAATGTATTGGATGAAATAATTAAATGGTTTGGTGATGAAGGATATCTTATTCTAGATGAAATAACAAATGTTAAAGATTGGGAAGGTTGGCTGTCAAGAAATCACGAGATGCTAAAAGGAAAATTAAGGCTAATAATCAGCTCGTCAAGATCTAATTTAGCTGTTCCAAACAAAGCATTAAGAGGAAGAATATTGCCCTATGAATTATACCCTTTATCATTTAAAGAGTTTCTAAAATTTAAAAACATAAAAATAGAGAAAACAACTGCAGGCATAGGAAGAATAGAAAAGAGCTTAGAAGACTACATTATTTATGGGGGTTTTCCAGAAGTTGTCTTATTTGACAATAAAACAGAAAAAGTGAATTTAGTTAATTCATATTTTAAAGATATAATAGGACTGGACGTGGCTGAAATATCAAAAGAAAATATTTCTACAGTAGAGACATTTGGAAAATACATAATTGAAGCCCCTTATTTCTCTGCGTCAAAATGCTTGAATTTTTTCAAGAGCGCTGGCTATAAAATAGCTAAGCAAACTTTATTGAATTTAGAGAAATATTCGCAGGAGAGTTATCTCTTCTTCTTCATACAAATATCCTCAAAAAATATAAAAAACAAATCGCAATATCCAAGAAAAGCATATCTAGGAGATACTAGTTTTATGTATTCTATTTTAGGAAAGAAAAATTTAGGCAGACTTTATGAAAATCTGGTATTTTTAGAGCTGAAAAGAAAATTACTTAAAAACAGAGAAATAGGCTATTGGAAAAATAAGAAAGGAGTAGAAAGCGATTTCGTTATCAAAGAAGGTTTAACAATTAAGGAGATAATTCAAGTAGTTTATGATATGAAAGAGAAAGAAACAAAAGAGAGAGAGATTAATGGAATCTTAGAATGCGCAAAAGAATTAAAGATTAAAAATGGATTAATAATAACAAAAGACATAGAAGAAAGCAAAACTATTAACGGAGTAAAAATAAATTTCATCCCATTGTGGAAATGGCTTTTGTCAAATTAACGAATTCTCTATAATCCTTCTCCAAAAAAATCAAACAAAGCCCAGTAATACTACTGATACGAACAAAAATAATTACACATATCAAATTATACAAAGTGAATCAAATAATTGAGCAAAATGTCACTTTGTATATCGAGAGAACAAAAAGTTTGCTCAATTATGGATAACTGCGTAACTTATAGCGTATATCGTCGCAGTTTTCCAGATAGAGAACTGCAAAATAAATAAGACATAAGCCATGCAGTTCTCTATATTTTGGTCTCTCGCTATATTACATTTTATATGACATTCTGATATATAGCAACAGACTCAAATAATTGAACGGATTGTCTGTTGCTACGTCAAGGACAAAGTCCTTGAGCGCACTAAAGATTACTATGTAATCCTTGATGTATTCGGAGAACATAAATGAAATGCTCAATTATTTATGTTCTCCGTTATATTAAACAACAATCAAGTACTTAACTTTTATATTAAAGCATTAAAGAAAGCTCAAACCCCCCAAAATTAGCAAAATCAAACCCCCAAAATTAGCAAAATCAAACCCCCAAAACAATATCCATCGCAGAAATATTTATCGTCTTCCCGTCTTTCTCAAATGTCTCGCTTGATATTTTAATGTCTTTCGTCTTCACTCCATTCCTCTCAAGTGACCTCTTTGCAACTTCAGCAACATCGACTGCCTTTGAAATAAATTTCCCTCTTGATTTTATAATAACTTCAGAGGCATTTCTTTTGTTGAACTGCATCATGACGCTTCTCACATAATTAACTAATGGCTTGCTCCCGATAAAAACAACATTCTCGTCATTTTCTGTCAAAGCCCGCCCGTCCATATTATTAATAAAATCGTTTCCCATTTCTTCCTCTTCCGTCTCTTCCATGTCAACCTTCTTTTGTTCTTCCATTTTACTGTGCAATTATCTGCTCCTCAATTTTTTGTGTTTTAATTTCTTGCATTTTCTGCGCTTTCAAAAGTCTCGCAATATATCCTGCTATTTTATTTCTTATTGGTTTTGAAGGCATTGTGTTACCTAAAAGCTTTTTGTCATGCTCAAAACTCTCATTAAAGCTATGCTCTCCTTCAAGCAGCTGTTCCGCCGCTCTCTTTATCATAAGAGATTTTATTCTTCCCATATTTAACTCTTCATTTTTCCGTATTTAAAGTTTTGTTTTCTAAATTATTATAATAACAAATTAGATTAATCCTGTAATGGTTATAAAAAACTTGCCCGCTAACTATTTTAAAATATACTTTATTTCAGCAATATTACACGAACATATAACTTTTCTCTCAACACATCTTGCAATAGTCCTCTCTTCACCGCAAAAAAATAATACTCTTTAATATAAAACTCTACAGTAATATCCTGAGTTCGCCACATAAAGAAAACTGGAAATTTCCTACTTATAAAGTTCTGTCAGTTGGAGTTTTTAATAGTTTTTTGTGTTATTTTAATGAAAATTTGGCTGTTTTTTGAGTAATTTCTGGTAAAAATAGAGTTTTTCCATATGAAATAGAGGTAAAAACAAAGCATACTTTCGATAATTGAATTAACTGTCAGAAGATTGCGAATTTTTATGAGTTACTTTCTTGATTTTACACAGGAAATAAGCTAAAATTATGTGTCAATTCAATTTGAGTTTTTTTGAGTGACTCCAATAGAAATGAAGGTTAGATTTTTTGAATCAACTGGCGAACTCAGGGTAATATGTTTTTGATTCAATTCTCCTGTTTCTTCATCTTCTCAAACTTCACCAAATTCCCCCAGTCTTTCAAATACTCTCTCGCCTTCTTGTTCAATTCTCCTTCTGACAAAATCAAGGCAGGCATTTTCTCTGCTTGCGCCTTCTGCAACGCCAGCGCCAAATCAACATCTGTAATACTCTTCTTGTCTTTTGCAAAAAGCATCATCTCCTGCTTGCCAAAAATCATATTCGCGCTGACCTTCGCAGAAAACTCTTTGTTTTTCTCTAAAATCACATTGAGAATCTCTATCTCTCTGCCAACAAGATGTTCTCTAACACTCTTCGAAAATTCATACTCTCTAACTGCCTTCCCAACATCTCTCCTCGCCTCATCTGCTTTAGCTTCTTCCTTAATCTCCTTCTGATTCTCTGTTTCCAAAATTTCCTTCTTCACGCCCTCTGTCTTCACCTTCTCTGCCTTAGCAACCTTCCTCGCCTTAACCTCTTTTTTCCGCACTCTCTTCTCCGCATTCTTCTCTTCTCTTTCCTCAATCTTCTCCTCTTGTTTCTTAACAGGCATCATCCTTTCTGTAACTATCTTCTCAAACTCTGTATCTGGCAAAAGAAAATTTTTCCAAAATATCCTGCTCTCTCCATTAATTCTAACTCTCATAGAAATAGCAAAATCCTTAATTGCTCTAAGCGCAACTCTCGTTACCGGAGTTTGCGTCTCGTCCTCAAGAACTTTCTCATTTTTCAAAAGAGAAAAAGCCTCCTGCTCTCTTATATTCAAATGCCCGATAAAATTCTCAAGCATTGCTTCCTGCCCTTCTAAAAAATATAACTGCGCGCTTCCGACTTTCATACTGCTCATTTTTAATTTCTTCTCTGAGTAAAGCTCTGAAAGAAAAGCAGATGTAAACAACCCGTCGCTCCCAATTCCTCTCGCAATCTGCAAAGGCAACGACGGCCCCTTGACTTTTATGATTGACAATATCCTCTCTTTTTGCTGATTAACCTTATTCACCCCTAACATGCTCTAAGAAAATATGTCTATGTTATAAATATTGTTGTGTCAGGCAAATAACTCTTATTCTAACCTATATTCATAAGTTTTCTTATTATGGATAATTCTGTTGATTAGTATTTGTTTTTCTAAATTATCCATAAGAGAATTCTGGACAAATTTTATTCTAATTATCAGAATTCTCTATAAATTAATAATAGATATCGCGAGATTATAATCTAAGTGATTAGTTGAAAAAACTAGCTTAATAACTGCAACATTAAACAAATATTTTATCATTAATTATCATCTATAAAAACAACAATGGGCTATTTTTTGACCGGGGGAGTGTCTCAATCACCATATCTAATATGGAGAGATACATTATCTCACGGTCTCATCCATCTAATCTCATAATAGCTGACATCTCCTTCTTCGTCAATCACTCCAATCAATAAATTTTTATTTGTTGAATGAGCCACTCTGTTCTTTGCTGCAAATTCATGCCATTTCAAAATTTCAGTTTCCTTGACAGCGTACAACAGCCATTTTGCATGCTCTTCTCCCGGCTTCACGCCTTTTTCATAAACCCTAAAATCAGCTCCAAATTTCAACGCTGTCTTGACAATATATCCCTTTTTCCTTAAATCGCCGAAAACTCCAAGTTTACTCTCGATTCTCTTATCATGCCTTTTCATTTTCTTTACTAAAAGCTCAAAATCAACGCTCTTCCCGTCAACAAAAACCTCTATTCTTCCATTTTCAAATAAATACAAAGATTCAACAAATCCATATTCAATTCTTCCCCTTGCTTTCTCTCCAAATCTGCTTCTCTCATACAAACTGAAAGCTTCCTCGCTGTTTGAAAATATCTTCTCCCCGCTAAACTGTGCTTTTATCATGCAAATAAAAAACTTTCAGATTATTTAAATCCTACATAATGTTCTAAAAATTAATGTCATTAATCTTTTAGAGAAGTTTGCGTATTTCTGCAAAATTCTCTTTATAATAAAAGCCCGCGCTATATTATCAATTTACCTTTGGTTTTGCCTTAATAATATTAAAAATAATCTATCAACAAAAAAATAATTTTATCAATCGCAAAGATAAAAAAAATCCGTAATTGCTTAGCTTTCTAAAGTTCCGACGATAAAAATCTCAATTTTTTGCTAATTTTTGTCTTTATAGACGACAACTACTTCATAAAGCTAAGTAGATACCAAAATCCGCAAATATTAAAAACCCACTATTCTAAAACTAACAATGGAAACTAAGTTTGGCGAC
>CAYJQP010000055.1:0-5332 GCA_964372385.1 Candidatus Woesearchaeota archaeon
AATGCCCCTGCCGGGATTCGAACCCGGGTTTACGCCGCGAAAGGGCGTCGTCCTTGGCCTCTAGACTACAAGGGCTTGTTTAAATGAAAAAACGTGGCGACTTTTAAATCTTGCTATTTTTTTGAGTTTTGTTAGGATTTAGTAGTGAAACATTTTTATGGAAAAACCTAAAAACTATGGAAATAAATTAATCTTATGGTTATGAGAGAAATGCTTTTTAGAGAGTTAGTAAGGAACGGCTATTCGAGAGTTGACAGCGGCAAAATCTGGGATATATCTGATATGTCTTTTCTTTATTTAACTCCAGAAATGGCGGAAGGATTTTTAAAATTGAGGGAGCATCCGAGGTATAAGGCGACTATTATAGATATAGAAATTCAGCTGTTAGAGAAGTATGCCGCTGACTTTTTAAAATGTGTTGAGGGCTGCAAGTTTAATTTGATTGATATGGGATGCAGTGAGGGTGCGAAAGCCAAGTCTATTATAAAATCTTTGTCTAAGAATATGAAATTCAGGTATTGTCCTGTTAGTGTAAATAAATATTTTATTGATTTGGCTTTGGATAATATAAAGAAGGAAGGATTTGATAATGTTTTAGATTATGCACCGAGATTATCCAGCGATTTTTTCAGTATGACTGAAGCAGGCGTGGCTTTAAGAAACAGCGTTTATCAAAAAAATGTTCTGCTTTTATTGAGTTCTATTTTGGGAGGATTTCAGATTAACGATTATTTGTTCAGATTAAGCCAGTCAATGTTTCCTGGAGATGTTTTGATTATTGGAAACGGGATAAGAAAAGGAGAGAGATTTGTTCATCTTGAGACTTATAAACATTCTATTTTTAATAATTGGTTTATTCATTTATTAAGAGAACTTGGTTTCAGCGACGATGAAGTTGAATATGACGCGAGATTTACTTATGAGAGAGTTGAGGGCTTTTACAAAGTCAAAGTTGACAAGGAAATAGCATCTGGAAGAAATAAAGTTGCTTTCAGGAAAGGGGATGAGATTGTTGTCAGCGCTCTTTACAAGTATTATCCATATGAGCTGGAAAAATTCTGCAAGATGTATTTTTCAGAGGTTAAGTTAGTGAGAGATGCTGAAGAGGAATATGCGTTAGTGTTTTGCAAGAAGTGATTGATATAGCGAGAGACCAAAATAATTGAGCAAGCTTTTTGTTCTCTCTAATATACAAAGTGACATTTTGCTCAATTATTTGATTCACTTTGTATAGATAGAAAGGAAATATGATCCCGCGACTGAAAGAATTTGAGGGACGAAAATTCTTAATGCCACAGATAATTTGCAGAGCAAATGATCCCACGGAGATTTGAACTCCGGACCTCCGGCTTTCTTCGGCTTTGCGATGAAAGCATTGTTCCAACGAACAAGCGTCTTATAAGACCGGCGCTCTAGCCAACTGAGCTATGGGATCGTAAATACTGATTTAAGAAGATATTTAAAGTTTCTTTTTTGATTTAGGTTATGTTAATTAGCGTGACAGGATATATTGGATCTGGGAAAACTGAAAATAACAATAAAGAGCATACGGATGTTATCAGAAATTACAATGAACTAAAGGAGGTAATAAAATAAAAATAATATGGTGTTGCAATACATTCCTGCTATTTATAGAGAACTGCATGGCTTATGTCTTATTTATTTTGCAGTTCTCTATCTGGAAAACTGCGACGATATACGCTATAAGTTACGCAGTTATCCATATCTAAATTTTTCTTGTGATAATTTTAGAGGTTTTTGTTTGGAGGAATTAAGATGTTAATCGGACTTGTCGGAAGGCCAAATTCAGGGAAGAGCACATTTTTCAAATCTGCGACGCTGGCTGATGTTTTAATTGCGAGCTATCCTTTTGCAACTATAAAGCCGAATCGCGGAATGGCTTATGTAAAGATAAAAGATTTGGCGGCTGAATTTGGCAAGAAGAGCAATCCACGAGAGGGTTTTGTTAAATCTGAATTTAGATTTGTTCCTTTTGAGCTGATGGATGTTGCGGGCCTGGTTGAGGGAGCTTCTGAAGGCAGGGGTTTGGGAAATGAGTTTTTGAATGATTTGGCCGCAGCAGACGCTTTTATTCATGTTGTTGACATGAGCGGAGAGTTTGACAACGAAGGCAAGCCAACTTCTGGATATTATCCTGGGAAAGACATTAAGGTTATTGAGAACGAGCTTGATTTGTGGTATTATGGAATTCTGATGAAAATCTGGAAAAGTTTTTCAAGAACTGTGGAAATGCAAAAAAGCAATTTTGCCGCGGCAGTTGCGAAGCAGTTTTCTGGATTGAAAGTTAACGAGGATGATGTTAAGTTTGTGATATTGAAAAGCGGGTTAAATTCAGAGAAGCCGACTTTGTGGAGCAATCAAGAAGTTAAGGAATTTTCCAGACTGTTGAGGAGAAATACGAAAAAAATGATAATCGCCGCCAACAAGATTGACAGGCCGGAAGCAGCAAATAATTTTAAGAAAATAAAAAAGGAATTTGATTATGAAATTGTTCCGTGTTTTGCCGAGGGAGAACTTGCCTTGAGAGAGGCAGACAAGAATGGGCTGATAGATTATATTCCCGGAGAGAAAAATTATAAAATTGTAGGGGAACTGACAGGGAAACAGAAGACTGCTTTAGAAAAGATTAAAGAGATAATGAATGAATATTACAGTACAGGTGTTCAAGAGATATTGAATAAAATTGTTTTTGATATTTTAGGTTATATTGCAGTTTTTCCTGCAGGTGCGAAGCTGGAAGATTCAAAGGGGAATGTTCTGCCTGACTGCTATTTAATGAAAAAAGGTTCAACTGCTTTGGATTTTGCTTTTCACATTCATAGTGATTTAGGAAAGAATTTTATTAAGGCGATTGATGTCAGGACGAAGAGGGCTGTTGGAAAGGATTATGTTTTGAGGCATATGGATGGGCTGGAGATAATCACAAGGTGATCTCTAACTTAATTTTTTGAGGTTAAGAAAAAAATTAAAGTCTGGAGATTGTGACGCGATGAGGTTTTTGTTTTTTTAGGTAAAAAATCGGTGATTGAATACTTTCTGTACCAAAAAATAGCTCTATTATTTTATAGATTACGGAAGATAATTTAATAACAAAATATTTGTTTTTCATTACTTATGATTTAAGATTGTAGTTTGCAGGTATTTTAGAGTTTAATCATAAAAAATAAAAAAGCTAGTTCAGATCTCGGCCGATTATCAAAAAATTACTGGGATGAAATTTCAAGGCGATTTATGGTAGTTTTTTATTGCAAAACCCCTAGTTGCAATTCCCTGACTTTGTCTAAGATTCTTGAGTCTGGAGAGAGGACAAAAACATGGTCGTCTTTTTTTCTTAAAGCCCTGTAAAGTCTCTGCAGAAACTCGCGCCTTGCTTTGTCTTTGTAAAAATCCCAGTAATGATTTGGATGTGTTTTATTTAGAATTTTCCAGAAAGTGTTTTGAACATTTGGATTTGGGTATTTTGTGAAAATCATCGCCCTGCACATGTCGCCGGGAAAATCAACGCCGCGAGAACATTTTGTGCTGTATAAGACATCATTTAAGCCGTTTTTAAACATTGAAACAAGTTCGCTGTTTTTGTCTTTTGACTGCAGATTTATTAATTCTTCTTTTGACATTATATTTTTTAATTTGAATTTTGAAATTTCTTCTTTTGACGGCAAATCTTCAAAGGCATTAACATGAATTAGCAAAGGCCTTGGAGCTTTGACGACACATTCTTGCAATGCTTTCAGGTATTTTTCTCTCGAGTCTCCGTTGCTTTTGAGATTTTTATGACTGCAGTCAAATTCCATGCCTGTTTTTATTATTTCTATTTCTCCCTGATGGTTTGCTTCTGCTTCAACAACGACAAAATCATTTATTCCAAAAACATTTTTTAAAACATTTTGTGAATGCAGAGTGCCTGACATGAAGACAAATGCTTTGCCTTTTTGCATGACTTCTTCAAGCCTTTTTGACAAGTTGGTTGTTACTAAATTTGCTATTAAGTTGTCTTCGTTTTTTCTGTAGCTTAAATAAGTTTCGTCTAAAAAATCAGTAAACTGTTTTGCTGCTTCAACTGCGGTGTTTGCATAGCTATTTTCGTCTAAAGATATTTCAGATTCAAGATTTCTGTCTTTTAGAATAATCTGCAATATTTTAGCTATGTTCGTCTCTTGAACGTGTATGACTGTTTTTTCGTTAAAACCTATGGCTTTGATTCTTTTTTCTTCTAATGAAATAAGTTCTATTATTGTTTCTATCAGTTTGTTTGTGCTGTAATCGTCAGAGGCAATGTGTTTTAGTGAATTAGAGAGTCTTGTTAAATTTAACTCTGTTTGGTTGCTGAAACTGTCTAAGAATTCGTCGCATTCGTCTATAATGTCAACATTTGTCGCCGGCTTTCTGTCCAAGGCGACTTCTATTTTGTATTTTGCTGAATTGAAAATAATTGCGTCTGCATTTAGATAAGCTTGATATTGGTCATAATAACTGCATCCGTTTTTTCTGTGATAAAAAATAAATTCTCTTTCTCTTAATCCTTGGTATCTTTTTTTGACAGCGTCTCTTAAATTTACTTCGTATTCAGCAGGAATGATTGGACTCCAATATGGATTTGCAGGAGCTATGGAAATTCTTTTTAGTTTTTTTACATTTTCAATTTCCTTGTTTTTTATGAACGGATTTTCTTCGTAATATCCTTTTAATTTTGCTGAATTCTTTTCTGTTATTTGAATTATTTCCGGGAGAAAAGGATAATTGCAGTTTTCTCCTTCAAAGAAAATTGAGTCGTGGTTGTCTCTTCCTGTTATGATATCTATTTTCATTTCTTCGCCTGTTTTTTTTGCCACGAACATCTCGCCCATGTAGTCTTCTTCGTATTGTTTTTGCAGATTTTTTATCGGGACAATGATTGAGCTTTTTCCTAAAATTCTTGCGATGTTTAAGGCAATTGCGCTTTTTCCTGTTCCGCACATGCCGTGCAGGAATATGCATTTTTTTCCTTGCTTTATTAAATCAATGATTTCTTTTACAATGTCTTCCTGCGTTTTTCCGTTTGAGAATTTTAGTGGTTCAAGCTTCTTTCCTTTTTTATACAAACTCCAGAATTCTTTGTCTTGCTCTGGTTTGATAACTCTTAGGATTTTTTCTTCTGTTTTTTTTAGTTTTTCTTTTTTGTTTTCTTCCAGTTGGTTTTTTAGCCAGGGGTTTAGTTTGAGGCCGTCAACTTTTAGCTGAGCGCCGTCAACTTTTTCTAATTTGCCTTGCTTGTCAAAAATTAGGCGAGACATTATATTTTTTCGGGATGTGAGTATATAATTTTATCTGG
>CAYJQP010000056.1:0-5323 GCA_964372385.1 Candidatus Woesearchaeota archaeon
TTATGGATAATTCCCTTGATTAGAGCACATAAATTTGGGAATTATCTATAAGAGAATTCTCAACAAAATGTGACATAATTATGAGAATTCTCTATAAATTGCCAATGCAAAATCCAAAAACACAAAAAGGTATAGCTGCAAAAAACACAAAAAGAAACCTTTATAAACGAAATTCATTTATAAATCAAATAAGATTAAAATGACTGGCTCTAAATCAAACCTTAAAGTTCAAAATATCGTCGCTACGACATCTCTTGGAAAGCCTATTCCGCTGACAAAACTTGCACGCGTTCAATCTAATACAGAATATAATCCGGAACAATTTCCAGGACTTGTACTGCGGATAAAAAAACCAAAATCCGCTGTTCTTGTCTTTTCCTCCGGAAATCTTGTCTGCACTGGAACAAAAAGTGTAGCTCAAGTTAAAGAGGTGATAAATGCCGTAATAAGGCAGATAGCCAAGATAGGGGTTAGGATAACAGATAAACCAAAGATAACAGTGCAAAACATTGTTGCATCTGGTTCTATAGACTTGAATCTTAACCTCAATCTCTTGGCTCTTCAATTGGAAAACACAGAATACGAGCCAGAACAATTTCCCGGCTTGGTTTACAAATTAGTAGACCCAACTGCAACATTCTTGCTTTTCAGCAACGGAAAATTAGTCTGCACAGGAACAAAAAACAAACAGCAGTTGGAAGAATCAATGCGCCAGCTTAACAAAAATATTAAAGAAGCTAATAAAGAATAACTTTTAATTCAATAACCTCAACTTAAGAAAAGGTTATCCTACAGCAAAGGACGCTGATATTCTACCGTTTGCGCCTTTGCGGCCTCAAGAATGCTGGCGATTGCATTCTTAGGGAAAGACATACTAATTTGGTAAAAAAACTTATGTCTCTCACTTAAATTAAAGATTAACTAAATCCACTCCCCAGCGTCTTCTGCCTCATCTCTTTCATCAGCTGGCTTTCTGCTAAATACCTGGAAACAGGAATCCTCATTCTTGTCTGAATATCTGCCAAAGCATCCTGCAAATTATCAAATCTCTTTCCCTCGCTCCTCATCGCTCCTCTTGTTGCCTCCCTCAATATTCCAACGCCAAGAGGCGCGTAATACTCCGGTCTTATCTCCCTAAAAACAAAAACACTCGCCTGTTTTCCAATCTTCTCTAAATACTCGCAAACTCCAAGACGATTAGCATAATACGCTCCTGTCACGCTCTCTGCATATCTCTTCCTTTTAAAAATGCTCTCAAAATCCTTCCAAACTCCAAAACTCTTCAAAGAGATTTCAATAACCTCAAAACTCCAATATCTCGGCATCAGCAGAATTTCATAATGGTTTCCCAAATACTCGTCATGAAAAACCCTGTATTCTGAAATTTCAGGATAATATTTTATCTTCTCAATCTTGTTATTTGACAAGCTGTCATCTGTCGCTGTAATCGCCCATCTCGTCGGCACAAGCTTCCTGTTTTTCCTCAAACCTAACAATCCTGCCGACAGCAGTTTTATCATCGTGGAAGTTCCAATTCCCGCCTTCTCAAGCTCAAGCATGGCATCAGCAGATTTCACATCTCTGTCATTAACTAAATAATCAACTTTTTTATTTATCTTCGTATTCTCCTGCAGATGAACGCTCTCAACTTGCGCAGCATTTGAAATCAGAGGCACTCTGCTCTCTCTTTCTTCATTCTTCACAATCGGTTTCTTTAATTTAAAATCACTAGCGACAGACTTTTCAGTCATTGCAACTTCCTGCAAAACACTCAAGAACTTGCTTTTATGAGAAAACGCTTTCTTAATATTTCCCTTTTGCCTTCCGTAAATCAATTTATTTCTCAAACTCAATATTGAAGGAATTCTCAATCTTCGCGCAAACCATTCTTCAGCACTGCTCATCACACCTGTATCTCCATATTCTTCAGGCGACAAAATGCCGACATTAACATTCGGATACCCATATCTCCCAACAAAAACCTCTGGCGGACTGCTCCCTGAAAACGAACTGATTTTCCTTACACCTCTAAACAAAACAGTATGCTTTTTGCATTCGTATTCTCCACATATTTTGCAATACGCCATATAAAAGCACAAAAAACAAACTATAAATTAATTATGTAACTAAAATTATTTTAACAATTTTTCAAGTTTTCTCTTTTTCTCCAGCATTTCTTCAGCATCTCCATCATGTGAAGCGCCCGCCAACTCAACAAAAAAATCAATCAGCCCGTAATTCCCTGCATTTTCTCTCACGCAATTAATAAAATATTTAAGATTAGGCAAAAACTCTGAATTTCTCAAAAATCTCTCCAATTCAAGTTCTTCTCTTCTAACATTTCTGCTTTTCTCCTCACTTCTTTCTTCAACTGCTTTTCCTAAATTATGAACATATTTCCATAATTTTTTAACAAATTCTCTACCATGATAATCTTCTGCATCTTCAAAAGAATCTAATTGCTCTGAATATCTGCCCATATAAAATCCTGCTGCTTCTTCAATTTTTCTTCTGGCCCTATAAATATCATCAATATAACCTGAATGTAGGACATCACCATCTTTTTCATCTACCTCGTCAAACTCTTCAAAAAAAGCTGCTGTTCCGTAATATGAAAATCCATCTAATATATTAACAAAATTTCCAATAACATTTAAAGCCATTCCTCCATCAAAAACTGTATTTCTCGCTGTATAATGCACAACATCACCCAATTCCAGAGAAAAATATAAAGCAGGATATTTTGGAAAAGAATTTCCAGGAATTGAATGAGTACAATATACCAGCACTTTTCCCTCTAAGAAATCCAAATCTCCCTTCTGCAGTTCATATTCTCCAAATGCTTCTCCCATAGAACTCCTCCAATTGCTATCTTTAAAAATCTTCGTAATTTCAAATTACAAAAACAAAAACTTATAAATAAATCTAACAATTTATATAAATGGATGAATGGCATTTCCTCACAGCACTCTACGAAGTGATAGCTATTCCGTATTTTCTCTGTCAAAAACTAGGCGGCACTTTAAGGACTATTAGCGACGGAAAAACCGCATTAGAAGAAATCGCATTGGGCGAAAATGTAAAGAATTACAACAAAGAAGTTAATGAATTAAAAAATAACAGATTAGCTTTCTTTCTTCTCGGAGGAAGAAAAGCCCTCTACAATAAATACTTAGAAAACCGTCTACAAAGAAAACGAAGGAATCTTAGCCCTTCAAATCACTTATCCCTAAAAGAATAAACAATCCGCCAATCATTACAACAAACCAAAATACGCCGCCTTTCAAAAATTCCCACGCAGAACTTCTAAAACTCCAGAACTGCCCCCACCATTCAGGCGAGTACCATGCAACTATGATTGGCACAATAACCAAAATCAATCCCAGCAATAATTCAGCCCATTTATTCATACACTCTTATTTTCAAATCCCTATTTAAACTTTTCTTTCTCAAAGTTCTCAAAAAGAGTAGTAAATCCACAAAATTCACAAAACCTATTTAAACACCTCTTTCCTTAAACAAGAATGGAAAAAATAAAAATAACATTTTTAGGAACAACAGCGTCAATACCGACAAAAGAAAGAAATCATTCTTCAATCATGTTAAACTACAAAGACGAAAACATTTTAATAGACTGCGGTGAAGGCACGCAAAGACAGATAAGAAAAGCAAACCTAAACCCTTGCTCAATAACCCGTATTTTAGTAACGCACTGGCACGGCGACCATATCCTCGGCCTTCCAGGCTTGTTTCAAACTCTCGCTATTTCAAATTACAACAAAACTCTTCAAATATGCGGCCCAAAAAATACAAAAAATTTCATAGAACTCATAATGAAAATGTTCGTATTCGTTGGCAAATTAAAATACAAAGTGGAAGAAGTAGAAGGAAAATTCCTTGAAACATCAAATTTCTGTATAGAAGCGTTCCCTCTAATGCATGGCCCTCCTTGTAATGGCTACTCGTTCATAGAAAAAGACAAGCTAAGAATAGACAAGAAAAAACTTGCAAAACTCAGGCTCCCTCACTCGCCTCTAATAAAAAAATTAGCAGAAGGAAAAGACATCATTTTCAATAACAAAAAAATAAGCTCAAAATCAGTCACATATTTGCAAAAAGGAAGAAAAATATCTTTTGTTTTTGACACTGGCTATTCCAGCAGAACAATAAGCGATGTAAAAAATTCTGATGTTTTAATTGCAGAAGCAACATATACTGAAGAAGATAAAGCTCTCGCAGAGCGCTATCATCATCTAACTTCAAAACAAGCCGCAGAAATAGCAAAAAAAGCTAAAGTAAAATCATTAATTTTAACGCATCTCTCACAACGCTACCCTAACAATAAAGTCCTTGAAGAAGCAAAAACTATTTTCAAAAACACAACTCTCGCAAAAGATTTTCAAGAAATTGAAATATGATAATCTTAAATTACAAAATATTGTGCTGATATTTTTCTATTATAGCAACAGACTCAAATAATTGAGCGGATTGTCCGTTGCTATATCGGGGAACATAAAAGAAATGCTCAATTATTTATGTTCTCCGTTATAATTTAATCAATCCTTAACATTTATCTTCCAGTAGAAGCCGGCGAAATATAAATTATTGTATCTCCTCTCAAAAAAGTCAAGCCAATATTCTTTCTAACTTCTCCGTCAATAACTTCCTTCGCATTGTCCAAAACAATATTAATGTGCATGTCAAACGCAATCAGTGTCCCGACAAATTGCTGGTTTCCCTTTAATTGAATTAAAACCTCCTTGCCTTTTGAATGATTTAATAAGTCAAGAGGTCTCTCAATACCATTAGCCATGATTGTTTTTTATTTCCGCCATATTTAAACCTTTGTATTCACCGAATATAAAATCAATTAAACATCAAGTTCCTCTCAAAAAAACACCCAAACAAAAAACTATTTAAACCTATTTTAGTTACCCGCATCATGAAACTCGGAAGAAAAATAACGAGCGGAAAATATCACAAGCAGAAAAAGAAAAAGCTCCACGAAAAAACAAACCCTGCTAAAGAAGTCATACTTGGAGAGCCAAAAAGAAAAACTATTAGAATAAGAGGGGGCAATGCAAAAACAATATTGCTAAAAACAAACATCGTTAATATTTCCGCAAACGGAAAAATCCAGAAAACAGAAATAAAAAATGTCATAGAAACTCCGCAAAACCGCTTCCTTGCAAGGCAGAATCGTCTCCTAAAGGGTGCAATAATCGAAACATCTTTAGGAAAAGCCAAGATTACAAACCGTCCAAGCCAAGAAGGTATGGTAAATGCTATTCTAATTGAGTAACAACATATCTTAAAATCGTTA
>CAYJQP010000057.1:0-5155 GCA_964372385.1 Candidatus Woesearchaeota archaeon
TTATTCGCGCATTTTTTAAATCCAAATATTTAACAGTATCTCAATCAAACTTCCTGCAAAACAACCCTATTGCTCTCTGCCAAAATGCTAATTCTCTTGACGCCTTCAGAATTGCTTATGCTTCCTGAAAGCAGGACATCGCTCTGAAAAGCTGTTACGCTAAGTCCACCTGAACTCGTGACATTAAAAACAATCTCATTCGGCAGAATTGTTAAGCTTTCAACTCCGCTGGGCAAATAAGCAGTTATCGTCGTCTTTGACGGCTCCCCGGAATAAAAAACCTGTTCTGCGCTTGAAATTAATTTATTTGCAAAATTCTCTAACTGATTAAACTTAATTTTATCCTTTATCTGGCTGGAATAAAACAAGCTTAATCCCAATACACTGATAATCAAAAATGTCACAAATCCGACGACTATAAGATATTCCGTGCTCACCTGGGCTTTCTTTTTTATTTCCATGATACCAACAACATTTATAAATCAAAACACTATATAAACTTTATACAATGAAAAACCAAAAAAGATTATTCAAAATATCACTTTCACTTCTATTGCTTATTCTAATAATCCATAATGTGTTCCATTTTTCTTTTTTCGGCACAGGAATAAGCGGTTTTTATGAAAAAGGTATATCTGGCTTTTCAATAGGAAAGCTTTCAATCGGCGAAGAAATAAAAACAAAATACCGTTCAGTCTCGCCGCTTTCAATAACGATTTTGCTTGCAGAATGGTCTCTCCTGATTTTAGCAGTCTTTTTTGCTTTTCTCAGAAACAGAGTTGAGCTTAAAAAAGAAATAGCTGCGATAAAATCGCCTGGAGATTACAAAAAAACAAATAAAAGCACAGACCTTGACGCACTTTACAATCTTCTAAAAGAAAAAAAACATCTCCGCCTTTCTTCAATCGCTGAAAAATTTAAAATAGAAAAAGAACTTGCATTAGAATGGGCAAAAACCCTTGAATCAGCCAGCCTTGTTTACATAGACTACCCACGATTCGGCGATCCTGAAATCTACTTGGAAGAATAATCAACCGCAAGGAATAACTTTTTATACACCTCTCTCCTTAATCTCTCATGGGAAAAAAGAGGCATAAAGAAAAAACTAGCTCGCACACAAGTTCTCATGCAAGCTCAAAACATATTCATGAATCTCATGGAAAAAATCCTGCCCTTCTAGAAAACATGCATGGATTAAAGCATCATGAAGCAAAACATTCCGCACATCACGGCGAACACGAAACAAAACACCACGCAAGCCATCTCCATCAAATGAAACATCACGAAGTAAAACATCAAGAGCCTCATGTAAAGCACGGCAATCACGAATTAAAACACGAAATAGCAAAAAACACAGCAGCACTCTTAGGCCATCATCAAACTCATCACGAATTAAAACATCATGCAGAACATGACAAGCATCATTCTCATTTAACAAAACATCAAGTTCTCCAGCACATTAAAAAATCCTTGTCTGCAAAAGAACACACCAATACAAAAGAACATCACGAACACACACACAAAAAAGAACACGCTCACAAAAAACCCCTGTCTCCAAAAGAAAGCTCAGATAAAGAAACTGTAAAAATACTTGAAAAATACGACCTCACTATTGACGGAGCGACAGTAAACGTAGAAATAAGAAAGGGCATATTTGATACATACTACAATCTTTCCATACCACAGATTGATATCGCAACTTCAATTCTTCTAAAAAATATAAGAAACGAGCTTGTTTCGGTCACAACAATAAGCATGCAGGAGCTGGTTGACCCTTCTGCTTTCTTGTCAATAAAAGCAAGATTCATGGGCGAGGCGACAAAACTTTTAAGAAAAAAACTCCCGCAAATTGAAAAAAAAGTTGAAGAATTCTTGATTGGAAAGCTTATACAAGACATGCTCGGCCTCGGTGAGATAGAATTTTTAATTAATGATCCTTCTTTAGAAGAAATCGTCGTCCTGTCGTCAAAAGACAAAATAAGAGTTTACAGCAAGAAATATGGATGGCTTGAAACAAATATCAAATTGGAAACAGAAGATCAAGTGATAAACTACTCAAACATTATCGCAAGAAGAGTCGGCAGGCAGATAACAGTTCTTACTCCTTTGCTTGACGCACACTTAATAACCGGCGACAGAGTAAACGCAGTCCTCTATCCAATAGATACAAAAGGAAACACAATAACAATCAGAAAATTCGCAAGAGACCCTTTCACAATCGTGGATTTTATAAACAACAAAACATGCGACCTTGACACCTCTGCTTTGCTATGGCTTGGCATAGAATATGAAATGAACATATTAATCTCCGGCGGCACTGGCTCTGGAAAAACATCTTTCCTTAATGCGTGCATGCCTTTCGTTCCACCAAATCAAAGAATTATAAGCATTGAAGACACGAGAGAATTAATGCTCCCTGAATTTTTGTACTGGACGCCTCTTGTAACAAGATCCCCAAATCCGGAAGGAAAGGGCGAGGTTTCAATGCTTGACTTGCTCGTAAATTCATTAAGAATGCGCCCCGACAGAATTATTCTCGGAGAAATGAGAAGACAGCAGGAAGCAATGGTTTTGTTTGAAGCAATGCATACAGGACATTCAGTTTATGCAACAGTTCACGCAGATACAGCTTCAGAAACAATTTCTCGTCTCACAAATCCTCCTCTAAGTATTCCCGCCAATCTCCTGAAAGCAGTCCATTTAAATGTTGTAATGTTCCGCGATAGAAAAAAAGGAATAAGAAGAATCTATCAGATAGCAGAATTTGAAACAGACAAAGAAGGCGCAAGAGCAAATATTTTGTATCGCTGGAGCCCCGAAGAAGACAAAATGATGAAACATTCCGAGAGCCTGCATTTCTTTGAGGAAATCTCGCGCCACACCGGTATGTCGCAGACAGAAATATCAGATAACTTGGAAGAAAAGAAAAAAATCCTCGCATGGCTCATAAAGCAGAACATCCGTTCATTAAATGATTTTGGAAAAGTCATAAACATCTATTACAAAAACAAAGAAATTCTCTTCAATGCGATAAGGAAAAACGACATAAAAACAATCCTTGGGAAATAAAATGAGATTTCATATTCCTTTTACAATAGCAAATATAGACAAGCTAAAAGTAAAATCAAAAATCTTTGAAGCCGTCGTAAAAAAAAAGAAACCCTCTAAACTCCAATTCTATCTTGACAACACCAATATTAAACTGACAGAAAAAGAATATCTTGCAATCTGCTTCAGGAGTTTTGTTATCTCGTTTATTGTCCTCTACATCATTTCAACAACAATTCTTATACTAATAAGCATCTCCCTGTCCTATCTTTTGTCTCTCGCTATCGCTCTGGTTTTCTCCTCGTTTGTATTTTTCTCCCAGACAATTTATCCAAAAGTTTACAATACAAGAAGGGAAAGAAGTATAGACAAAAATCTTATCCCTGCTCTTGAAGACATTTTAGTCCAGTTGAATTCAGGCATTCCTCTTTTCAATATTTTAGTGAATATCTCTTCATCTGATTACAGCGCACTAAGTGATGAATTCAAGAAAGCAGTAAAGAAAATAAACGCCGGCTATCCTGAAGTTGAAGTTCTGGAAGAAATCGGCGAAAAAAATTCTTCAAAGTTTTTCAAAAGAACACTCTGGCAGATAAGCAACGGAATGCGCGCAGGAAGCGATATTTCAATAGTAGTGCAGGAAAGCATAAAAACACTAAACGAAGAACAATTACTGCAGATACAAAACTACGGAAACAAGCTCAATCCATTAATAATGTTCTACATGGTTATTTCCGTCATCCTGCCCGCGCTGTCAATAGCATTCCTCACGATAATCTCGTCTCTGCTTAGTCTTTCAGGCACTGTAACAACTCTTCTATTTATAAGTCTCCTCATATTTGCAATACTCATCCAGATAATGTTTTTGGGAATGATTAAATCAATCCGCCCAAGTTTGCTTTAAAATTAGAAAATGAAAAGAAAAAAAATAAAAGAGAGAGGAAGAAAAGAAGAGCATAAAAAGCAAGAGCTGAAGAAAAACGAGCATAGAAAAGACGAAAAAAAAGAAAACCAAAAAGAATATGTGATAAAAGAAAAAGCTCCGGAAGAAAAAGCCCAAAAAGAAAAAAGAAAGAAAATAAATAAATTTATAACTTTGGAATTGTCGCTCTCTTTTTTAATAGCTCTTTTCAGCTATTTCATAACAAAAGATCTAAAAATTTCCGGGATTGCATTTCTTATTACACTAGTTTTGGTTAGCATTTACCTCTTAATAAAAAAACTCCTGAAGAAAGCAGAAAGAATCAGAAAAATGGAAGAAGTTTTCCCTGATTTTATAGAACTCATGGCTTCTAACCTGCGTGCTGGAATGACGATAGACAAAGCCCTGCTGCTAAGTTCGCGAAAAGAGTTCTCTCCTCTTGACGAGGAAATTTTAATTCTCGGCAAGGGAATAATTACAGGAGAAGAAATAACATCTTCCCTTATTGAAATGGCAAAAAGAACAAAGTCAGAAAAAATACTTAAAACAATAACTATCATAAATTCTGGAATAAGGTCCGGCGGAAATCTTGCGATATTGCTTGAGCAGACAGCACTTAGCATGCGCGAGCGCGGTTTCGTGGAAAAAAGAGCCGCCTCTAATGTTTTGATGTATGTAATTTTCATATTCTTCGCAGTCGCAATAGGCGCTCCAATATTATTCTCGCTTTCGTCAGTCCTTGTGCAAGTTCTGACAAACATTCTCTCTGATCTGCCTTCAATAGAAACCTCACAGGCAAATGTTCCTTTCACGCTAACTTCAATAAACATCTCTGTAAGTTTCATAACTTATTTCTCAATAATATTCCTGATTTTAGTAAACATTTTAGCATCTCTTTTATTAGGCCTCGTCAGCAAGGGAGAAGAAAAAGAAGGGCTGAAATATGCAGTCCCTCTAATAATCCTAAGCACAGCAGTCTTCTTTATCGTCAGATTCTTTCTTCTTTCTTACTTTTCAGGCATCGGCGGATAAAGAAAATACTCTTCATTTATCTGCAGATGCTCAATTTATGAGATTGTTATAAAGATAAAAATGTAATGCATAAAAATTAGCAGTTGGATGAAATAAAATTAGTATCCTGAGTTCGCCAGTTGATTCAAAAAATCTAACCTTCATTTCTATTGG
>CAYJQP010000058.1:0-5108 GCA_964372385.1 Candidatus Woesearchaeota archaeon
ATAAGCCATGCAGTTCTCTATATTTTGGTCTCTCGCTATAATTAACATTTAGCATTATTTTTTACTATCCGCCGTTTAATATTCAACAATCAGGCTCTTTTTCACATACCCATTTCAATCAAACAAATCCCAAACCGCAAACTCTTAAAACTCTCTTTCTCTTATTTTTCTATGCAGGAAAATGAATATAAACAATATCGCTGGTTTTTCACTTCGTCAGATAAATTAGTAATCGGCGGAAAATCAGCAGAGCAGAATGAATCTTTTCTTGTAAAATTAAAAAAACAAAAAATAAATTACACAATTATGCACACCGCCTCTCCAGGAAGCCCGTTCTCTGTCATCTTATCAAAAAAATCCTCGGCAAAAGAAGATATTGAACAAGCAGCAATTTTCACAGCATCCTTCAGCAAACAATGGAAACTAAAAAAGAAAAAGGCAGAAATTCATATTTTCAAGCTCTCGCAATTATACAAAACTAAAGAAATGAAAACAGGAACCTTTGGAGTAAAAGGCAAAATAAAAAAAATCCAAGCTCCATTGCAATTAGCTCTAGTAAAACAAAAAAATAAATTAAGAGCAATCCCAGAAACAGCAATTAAGCAGAAAAATAAAATCCTGTTAAGAATAATTCCAGGAGATATAGAAAAAACTCTGCTTTTAGAAAAATTACAATCTCACCTTCCTTCTTTCAGCAAAGAAGAAATCTTGTCAGCACTTCCATCAGGAGGAATTAAAATAATTAAATAAAATGTTTTCCGAATCAAAATTTCAAATAGGAAAAAACAGTCTAACAGAAGGAGCGATAAACTCGCTAAAACAAGATCTTAAAACTCATAAGCAAGTTAGAATCTCAGTTCTCAAAACAGCCACGCGAGACAAAAAACAACTAAAGAAAATCGTAGAAGAAATCATTCAAAAAGTAAACTGTAAATGCAGGTATAAAATCATCGGCTTCACGATTGTTTTAAGAAGACTGTCTTCAAAAGCAAAAAGCAAATAAAAAATATTTTAATCATGTCAATTCAAAAATAAAAACCGCCTTTAATTTGACAGGCACTTAAGTAAACCTTATAAACCTTATTTTTCACTCTCATTTATACACAGCAATGAACAAAGACATAAGAGCAATTCAGCCAGCAAAATACAATTCTGTTTTAGCAGAAGCCCTAAAAAAAATACCAGAATTCAGCAAGCCGGAATGGGCTGATTTTGTAAAAACCTCTACACATAAATCAAGGCCGCCATTTGAAGAAGATTTCTGGTATAAAAGAGCTGCAAGCATATTAAGGCAGATTTACATAAGAAAACTCGTAGGTGTCAATAGGTTAAGAACGCGTTATGGCGGAAGAAAAAAGCGAGGCTATAAGCCAGAAGAATTTAGAAAATCAGGCGGAAAAATAATCAGAACAATATTGCAGCGGGCAGAAAAAACCGGCTTTCTTGAAAAATCAAAAGAAAAAAAAGCAGGAAGGCAATTAACTGAAAAAGGCAGAAATTTTATGGAGGATTTGGCGAAATGAATGAATTGGGAGATTTATTAAAAGAAGAAGTTTCAGAAAGGGTGAATGAAAAAGTTTATTATATTCTTGAAGTTTTTTCAATTATCAAAAATTTAGGCAGCAATATATCAGTCGCCGCAGTAATGAAAAGTTTAGAATTAGATGCAGTAGTTCCTCAACATCTCGGATTTACTCCTCACGATTATCAAGTTAATGACAAATCTTTACTTTATAAGCAAAGCAGCATATGGAGTTATCTAAACAGACTGAATAGCGAAGGAAAAATAAATTTAGGCAGTATATCTGCGTTCGAGGAGCTTATTAATCGTAGCTATCATTTAGGATATGCAGAAAGGATAAATGAAAATAGACATAGACCAAAATGACACACAACTATCCAAAAAAAATCAAATTAGCTGTAGCAAACAAGCATACGAAATGGGCGCCGTTCTGGGCAGTCATCAGAAAATACGGCTTGGGAAAAAGAGTCCATCCCTCTCAAATAACAAAGCAAAGAAGGCACTGGCGAAGAACAAAACTAAAAATCAAGCCAAGAATAGCGAGAAAGAGGAACTTAGGATAAAATGACAACATACAATTACAAAATAGACGGCATCGCAGGACTTATGTTAGACATGGTTTTAAGAAGACAAATAGGAAGAGCATTTAACATTCCAATGGGAAGAATAAAAGAAGGCCATCCTGTCTACTTTACTAATGGAACAATAGCTGCCTATGAGGGTCACGATTTAAATATAATCGCAGATGATTTAGCAAAAGCAGAAGCAACAAAAGCTCGTTTGTATAATTTAACATCCGCTCTAAAAATTGCAAAAAAATAAAATGGCCGCACAAACTCAAACAAAACCAACTTTAGAAAGAGAATACGTAATACCATTAAGAAGAGCAGTTTTAAAAGCCCCGAGATACGAAAGAACAAGCAGGGCAATAAAAACAATAAAAAAATTCATTGCAAGGCACATGAAAGTTCCGGAAAGAGACACATCCAAAGTAAAGTTAGATGTTTTTTTCAATAATGAAATTTGGTTTAGAGGCAGAAAAAATCCTCCGGCAAAAATTAAAGTTAAAGCAACAAAAGAAGGTGACATAGTTAAAGTTGATTTTGTAGAAATGCCCGAATATGTCAGATTCCATAAGCAGAAATTAGAAAAACGCCACAAGCCAAGCGAGAAAAAGCCAGAAAAAGCAGAAGAGCAAAAGCCACAAGAAGAAAAATCAGAAGAAAAAAAGATAGAAGAAAAGGAAAAAGAGCAGGCAGTCGCAGAACAGCATATAAAAGAAGCAGAAATTCAGGCAAAAGTCCAGAAGCATCTGACAAAAATTAAAGAGCCAAGCTTCCATAGAATGGCTTTGAAGAAATAAAATTGTCAAAAAATAATCTTATTTATTTCAGTAATTCTCTCAAAATCTTTATCTTTTGTTATTAAAACACTATTAGTTTCAATAATTTGGGCGGCAATAAATAAGTCAGTTAAAGATAGCTCATATTTTTCTTTAAGTTGCGCCAAATAATGAGCAGTTATATTAGTCGTATGTATAATCTCAAATAGTTCTAAAAATTTTTGCGATTTAATTTTATTTTCTATTTGTTTATTTCTTAGACCATACAAAAATTCAAAATAAGATATAAAACCTATCTTTGGAGGACCGGGATAAATCTTTCTTAATTCATCCAGCTTAAAAATTATATCTTTATTCCCCCTTTCTATTTCAATGATAATTGAAGTATCAAAAACTAAAGTCATATTCTAAAGCCCGCCTCTTTTCTGACTTTTCTTGTAATTTTTTCAAGTTCCTTAGCCTCTCTGTCCGATATTATTTTCTCACCGCTCAATATCTTTCTCCACACAAAGTCAGCGCGTTTTGCATATTCCTCTACCATAATCTCAAATAATCTTCCCAAAGTTAAATTTTTCTTAGTAGCCAATGTTTTAAACAATATCCATCTTTCTTTGCTTATTCCCTTTATAGTTTTACTTTCCATAAAGTAAAACAGTATTACCTTTATATAAATCTTTCTGTTTTAATGACTTCCCCCCCAAAACAACATAAGAAATTTTATTAATCCTGCTTTTTTATTTAATCAATGTCATCAAAACTAAAATCAAAAGAAGAAATAGAAAAAATCTCAAATAAATTAAAATCACAAAACAAAATAATAGTTACAACAAACGGCTCGTTTGATATTCTTCATTCAGCTCATGTTAGATTATTAGAAAAAGCAAAACAACAAGGAGACATTTTAATAGTCCTTTTAAATTCAGATAATTCAATAAAAAAATTAAAAGGCCCAACTAGACCAATCGTCTCTGAAAAAGACCGCTCCATCGTCCTTTCTGCATTAGAGTCAGTTGATTACATTGTTATTTTCAATGAAGAAAAGCCCCTTGAACTTTTAAAAAAAATAAAGCCGCACAAGCATGTCAAGGGTGGCTCTTTCATTTCAGAAAGAATTAAAGAAGAGAAATCTCTGCTCTCGCAATGGAACGGGCAGTTCATTTCTCTTCCTCTTGAAGACGGCTATTCAACTTCCGCTATAATTGAAAAAATAAAATCTATTACAGCTCAAAAATAAATCTAGCAATTTTTTCAGAAGTGTGCCTCAAAATCGTCTTTTTTTCAGACAAATATTCTTTAGCAAACTCTCCTCTAATAACTTTCCCGTTTCCAGCTAAATCATCTTCAACTAATCTCGCATTTTCAGAAAAATATTTTTTAACAACATCTTCCGACGGCATGCCGGTATTAACAATAATTCTATCCATCTCAACGCCAGAATATTTTTCTATCTCTCTAACAAAATCACCGGCTTTAAAATAAAAATTGCCCTGCTTTGTGAACAAATTGCAGACATAAATCTTCTTAGCTTTGCTTTCTTCAAGCGCTTCAGTCATTCCTTCTACAATTAAGTTGGGAATAATACTCCCATACAAATCTCCGGGGCAGATAACTATTTTGTCAGCTTCTTTTATTTTCTGCGCAGAATTTTTATAAATAAAAGCTTTCGGTTCATAGAAAACTCTAACAATTTTCGTGTCCTTTTCAGAAGGATAGCTGACTTCTGTTTGTCCGCTTAATAACTTGCCTTCTAATGTTTCAGCCATAAGTTTACTGCCATCTATCGTTACAGGCAGAACATTTCCTTCAATACTAAGCAGTTCCCCAGCCGCCTTTATTCCAGCTCCTGAATTTCCGGTAATGTTAGTTAAAGCTGTAATTATAAGATTGCCCATATTATGTCCATTTTCAAATCTATAATTAAAAAGTTCCCTCAATCTTCTGTTATCATCTTCTTTAGACAAAGCAACAATGCACTGCCTTACATCTCCGGGAGGCAAAACACCATATTCGTCTCTTAATCTGCCGCTTGAGCCTCCATCATCAGACATATTTGCGATAGCAGTCAGCTCGCAATTATAATTTTTCAAACCCTTCAACAGCTGAAAATGCCCTGTTCCGCCTCCTATTGTAACTATCTTTTGCATCTTTTTGAATAAAACTAAATGATTTTAAAGATTGTTGTATTCTATTTATATACAAAGTGAATCAAATAATTGAGCAAAATGTCACTTTGTATATTCGAGA
>CAYJQP010000059.1:0-4968 GCA_964372385.1 Candidatus Woesearchaeota archaeon
AAAACCTCCCAACCTAACCCAAAAACTCTTAAATCCTTTCTCCTTCAAAATCACATGCCCCTCACAAAAGAACAGCTCAAAGAAGCAAAATCTCAATTACTACAGCAAATCCAGCATCTCCCTCCGGAACAAAAAGTAGAGGCAGAAGAACAAATCAACTCCCTCTCTGAAGAAGCACTTGAAGAAATGCTCAAACAGCAAAGCTCACAGCAGAAAATTTTCCGCTTAATCATTGAAGAAAAAATCCCTTCTGTAAAAATAGAAGACACTCCTCACGCCATTGCCGTCCTCTCAACAAAATCCCTTTCAAAAGGCCATACAATAATAATACCAAAATCCCCTGTACAAAAAGAACAAAACCTCCCTAAAGAAATCCACGAATTGTCAGAAAAAATTTCAAAAAAAATTCTTGAATCTTTAAAGCCGAAAACAACTTCTATACTTTCGCAAAGAGCTTTCGGCGAAGTCATCCTAAACATAATCCCAATCTACGACAAGCCCATAAATTTAAATTCCCCGACAAAAGATGTCCCAATAGAGGAACTGGAAGAAATAAAAAAACAAATCAATGTAATAATCATACATAAAAGCGCTCCAAAAGAAACAATTAAAATGGAAAAACCAGCGCCACAAAAACCCCTGAAACTAAAAAGGCGAATACCGTAAAAACTACAGCACTTTTCTAGCAGTTCTAATAGATTTTTCAATATCTTCTTTTTCTAAATTCAAATAAACATTATGCTCTTTAAGTAAATCTATAAACTCGCTTAAAGATACTCCTGCAAGTTTAGCTCCAAGCCCAAGGCTAACTTTTTTCATCTTATAAAGTTCAACAGCCTTATGTTTTTTCCCTGCATCTACAAGTTCCCTCACAACTTCAGAACGCCTTTCTTTCAATACTTTCACAAATAAATTAATTACTTCTAAATTCAAACGCGATGATACTGTGTCCATTTTATTTTATTTCTCCTTTGAAATATTCTGAAATCTCTCTTGCGTATCTTCCGATCTCATTTAATTCCTCTAATTTAATAAATGCTTTTTCTTTTGATAATTTCTTCTTTTCATACAATCTTACTACAATTGCCATTGCACAGATAAATGGAATACTTCTTAACTTGCATAATTTGATAAGTTCACCATCATCAGTTAGTATAGCATCATGTTTTTTATTATCAAACATCACGTAAGTTGCTGCTTCTCCCTCATCTAATCTAAATTCTTCCATAATCCCGGCTACTTCGTCATTATCAACTGAAACTACTTTAATGCCATGTTCCTCAATAAGCTTATTGATTAGTCTCGCATAGTACGAGTCTTCATGAAACAATGCTTCTTGCTTTACTTGGGTTGGTATTTCTATTATTGGTGACATTTTAATAAACTCCTCTAAGCAGTTGACTTTAGCCAGTAAAACCGGCGTGGAAGTATTAGAGGCCAACATATATACATTTGTATACAAACGTAATATATAAACCTTTCTATTAAAAGCTCAAAATGGAAAAACCCGCACCTGAAAAGCCATTGAAACTGAAAAGGCGGATTCCTTAATATTACTTAATTTTTAATTTATCTTTTATTAACCCAATATCTCTTTTCATCCTAATAAAACTATTTCTAATGTTTTTATCTAAAGAATTAATCTTCATTTCTGATATAATTTGCCTGTCACTTATTGACCAAATTTTCAACAATAAAGTAAAAGCAATAGTTATTATAAAGGTGAACTCGTCAGGACTATTTCCAAATACTATCCATAATAACAAAATTAATGATAAAACTAAAAATATCCAAAAAAGTATTTCTTTAATATTCATTTAAACGCCCTCCCGCTGATAAACAAATATATTAAAACAATTATAAAAATAAAAACCGTTATCCAAAAAGCCAAGTTCTCCCAATCTCTTCTAGTCATTTTAATCTAAATCATTTCAAACTTATATAATTTTCTAAAAACCAAACCCTCCAACAAAATCCAAAACCCCAAACCCTCCAAGCACTAAAAACAAATACCAAATAACAATCAATGCCAGAAAAAACGCAGGCGTGAAAGGAATCCCTTCTTTAATCAAAACATTTTTCCCCGCCTTTCGCAAAATCCTTATTTCCTCCTTGCTCAAACCGTGAACACTCGTCTTAATAACTCTCCCTCCAACTTCAACATCTTCCTGAAGCCAGTCGCCCTCCTGCAGCTTCTTAGCATTCTTCTCAACAATCATGCACACATCTAATGATTTAACATAAAAATACAGCATAAAAGTCAAAAATAAAAAAACACTTAAGCTAAGCCAAATCGCAAGCTCAAAAACAATCTTCATTAAAATAATTAATAAAAGCAGAACAACAAAAAGCACTTTATAACTTTTCTTAAATCTCTTCCCAAATTCTTTAGCAAATTTTTCTTTCTTCCCAAAAACAATAAAAACGCTGTAAATCAAGCCATAAATCGCTCCAACAAAAAACAAAACAAAAATAAAAACCGCCCCTATGTAAAAAAATTCCACAAAATCAGAATAAGGCAGAATCACACCAAAACCCATTAATAACTTTGCATCTCCGCCCGCAAATATCTTTCCATAATAAAACAAATGAGCCAAAGCAAAAAATACTCCAACGCCAATTAATCCTGAAACAAAAAACATCAAATCATTATTTATAACAGAATAAAAAGCCCTATAGACCAATCCAAAAGCAACTAAACTAAAATTCAGCCAGTTTGAAACCTCTCTCGTCTTCAAATCCTGTGCAACTGCAAATGCACTCCAAACCGCCCCCAAAGCAAATAAAAAATAATACTGCTCCATCTTAACCTCTCTTTATCTAAATATAAAATTAACAACCTTTATTAACTTTCCCGAATTATAAAAATCATGCTGGAAAAACAAGCCCATCTCCCAAAAAAATACATATTCTGGATTATAATCTCTGCATTAGCAATCCTCTCATTCATCATAATCAAGCCGTTCATCATCGCTCTAATATCATCATTTATTCTCGCATATCTCACAAAACCAGCTTTCAACTACCTCTCTCCAAAATTAGGCAAATCTCTCTCGGCATCTATTTGCATCGTTCTAGTCGTCTTAATAATAATATTCCCGCTAGTAATTGTCATCGGCAGCATAATAAATCAGGCCTCTGTCTCAATTAAAGTAGAAACACTACAAAACATTTTCAAAACACTCTCCTCTTTTCCGCTTTTAGAAAAATTCAATATTGACCTTCAAACAATAACAGAAAAAGGTATATCTCTTTCCTTCGCAGCAGTTACAAAGTCTGTCTCTTACATTCCTTCGCTTGTATTAACTCTCTTCGTCACACTCTTCGGCATGTACTACATCTTAATAAATTGGGACTCACTCGCTGCGAATTTAGAGGGATACATTCCATTTGAAAACAAAAAAAGAATCAGAAAAGAAATGGCAGAAATAACAAACACATTAATCTACGGCACTCTATTAATAGCGCTTATAGAATTAATAGTAGCAATTAACGGATTTCTCATATCAGGTGTCGGAGCATATCTTGTATTATCTGTTTTAGTATTCTTTTTCGCATTCATCCCTGGCGTTGGCCCCGCAGCAGTCTGGGCGCCAACGGCGATTTACTATCTCTTCACTAAAAGCTACTTGACTGCAACAGGAGTTATAATAACCGGGCTAATCTTAAGCGTCTTTGTAGATACTCTTCTAAGAGTAAAACTCCTCGGCAGCAAAACAAAAATAAATCCTCTCATAATGCTCGTCGGAATCCTCGGCGGCATCTCTTTATTCGGAATCTTCGGCTTCATCATCGGCCCCCTAATCCTAATTTACACGATAGAACTGATTGAAACAACACTTAGGCAAAACAAAGAATAACGAGTTCATAACCCGCTTGAAAGTTTTGAATAAAAAATAGCTCTGTAAAAATAATAAAGGTAAAGGTATGCCAATTACCGAAGATAAATAGGGTATGATAAATATTTTATATAATCGTTCCAAAATAATATTAAAGTTATTTAGTGGACATACTACTACTTCCTCAACTTTCTAATTAATTCAATGCCTTTATCTATCTCCTCCTTTGATTGTCCATGTACAATTATCTTAATCCCTCTCTCCTTCAACAAATCCTTAAAAGCCCCAAAACTCACGCCAGCAATTTCAGCACCCCTGCTTAAAGTTACCTCTCCATTTTTATATAATTCAACAGCCGCAATAACTCTCAATTCCTTTTTCCTTTCAAAAAAATCCCTCAATGCTTCTCTAACTACTTCTGACTTATTAGAATAATATCCTGCTCTAATAAGCGCCCTTATCTCCTGCATATACAATTCCGGAATACTAAATGAGTTTGGCATTTTCTCTCCTAATTAATTGATAAATATTATCAAATATTATCATAAATACTTTTTGGTTTAGTAAATTAAAATATTTAAACTATATTGCTGTAGTAGAATAATATTTTAAAGTAAAAGTATATGTATCATTATGACATCAATTAACGATTACGTACAACAAAATTATCCTATTCAATGTAAAGGCAGGGACATGGAAGGTAATGAAGTTTTAAAAGAGCCTGTCCTTGTTGTAATAAAAATATACAAAAATCCTTGCAGTAATATGTTAGCAACTGAAATTACATGTAGATACAACACCGGAGAACACGGTGAAAGATGTAAAGCATCACATTCAGAAGTTATCTGCCCATATGCCATCGATCTCCCATATAATGAAGTAAATAGATATTAGCCGATAAACAAAGCTCTATTTAATTTTCCCCGAACCTTCCTTAACCTCACTGCCCCTGTACTTCCCGCCCCTCTTATAAATCCTATAAAGCCGTTTCATCTTCTTGTCTCTTCTGGATTTCCTAAAACTCGGAATTACATAATCATCACTCATAAAAAAACAAAATCATCAGGCATTTAAATTCTTATCGGACTAATACTTAAAATTAAAAAAAACTAACTTTCAGTAGCGCAGT
>CAYJQP010000060.1:0-4913 GCA_964372385.1 Candidatus Woesearchaeota archaeon
TTTATTTGTTGTTTTATTTTTTTTATAAAGATTTTTGTATCAAAGTTTTTTGCGTGTTTTTGGCAGGCTTTTTTGTAGGACACTGGGTTTTTTAATGATTTTATTGCTTTTATTAATTTATCTTCGTTTATGTCATTTATGAGAAGGCCTGTTTTTTCGTGAAGAACTGTTTCTTTATAGCCGCCTTCGTTTGGCGCGATAACTGGCTTGCCTGACGCCATGGCTTCCAAAGGAGCCATGCCGAAATCTTCATCTTGAGATGTTGTTATGAATGCCTTGCAATTTGCGTAGAGACCGGCGAGAGTTTTATCATCTGCCCAATGCAGAATTTCGACATTTTTTGGTTTGATTTTTTCTAAATATCGCTTGTAATTCAAGAAGCCCTTTGTTTTTTCATAACTGCCGACGACGATTAATTTTTCGTCTGGGAGTTTTTGAAATGCTTTTAATTGCATGTCAATGCGTTTGTGGTTGATCAGACGGTTGACACTGAGCCAGAAATTGCCGTTTTTTTTATATTTGAATTTTTTTGTTTCAATTGGAGGATTTATTACTTCTGCCTTTTGGCTTAGGTATTTTTTCGCGCGGTTTTTTGTGTTTTGTGAGTTGCAGATTATTTTTTGAGCATGCTGTGTGTATTTTCTATTTAGAGAGCGATTGTATCTTACCCATAAGTCAAATATTGGGCGCTTCCATGCAGACATCATGTTCTGTCTTACATACTCGTAAAGGTCGTAAATTTCTCTTATTGGAGAGTGGACATACCACAGGTTTGGCTTGTGGTTTATAGCTGCAGAGATTGCCCAGTCGCCGCCAATTATGTAATAATCGTATTTGTTTTTTAGATTGAGAAATCTTAGTCTTGTGTGTGCGAGCTGCTGCCTCCATGGAGCATGTTTTGGGACTTTTCCTATTGAGATTATATTTAAATCTTCAAAACCCATTTTTTTAATTTTTTCTCTGTCTATGTTTGTTGTGTAGATGTCTGCTTTCAACTCTCTTGCTAAAGTAAGACAGACGATTTCTGAACCGCCTATTTGATCTAGGAATTGATGGAAGACTGCTATTTTCATTTTGTTGCATAATAAGTTCTGCTTTGAGCGCTAGGGCCTGCTTTCGTGTCTTTTTCTATTTTTAGAATAACTGCATTTTGCTGTTTTAACAGCAATATGATTTCATCTTCTGGAATTGCAAGCATTCTGATAGGAAAAAGATTTAGTTTTTTATAAAGAAATTGTTTTTTTATTGCAAGAGAGCTTAAGATATGATAAAGACGATAATTTAATTGCAGGTTTATTTTTGAGTTAAGTTTATGCGGGAGTTGAAAGACTACAAGGCCTTGCGGTTTTAGAATTCTTATAAATTCTCTTATATAAGTTTTTATTATTTGTTTTTTTGGAATATGTTGGAGAACTATATTTGTATAAATTAAATCAAATTTATTATCGGAAAAAATTTTTATATTTGAAGACAGATTACGAATAAAGGTGACATTTTGTTTTTTATTCAGCTTTTTGGCTTTTTGAATCATTGCTTGAGAGATATCAATTGCTGTGACTTGTTTAAAATATTCTGTAAGTGCCTGCGACAAACGACCAACACCATAGCCAAAATCTAATGCTTTTGAATTATTTTTTGGGTGTTTAAGTTTTTTTGTTTTTTCTATAAGCTCATTTATTTCTTCTTTTCCTGTTTCAAAGAATTCTTTTTGACTCCAATTGTTATGTTTTTTTTCCTTCCATATTAAGATTGACCAAAAGGGATCTAAAGACGCAAGGTCTTCCCAGTCACGCTGGTTTTGTTTTAACAAATGATTCATTATTTTTGAAATGTATGATGGAATTTAAAGTTAGTTGTTGTCTGTTTTATTTTTTAATTCCTAAGATTGAGAGCATGAAAGAAGAGAAGATTGTTTGAACGCCCATGACTATTAAGGTGAGCGCTAATATTGAATTTTTTATTTCGTTAAGAGCTGGAAAGCCCTTTGTGAGCCATTTTATGAAAATTGTTAGATAGATTAATGAGCCAATTAATGCAAGAAGCAAACCTGCGACGCTTGCTTTTTCTATCGTTATGTGTTTCGTTATTTTCGTTATTAATTCGCTCTTTTCTTCAAGATGATTTAATGCATAGGACCTTGCAAATAATGTGAAAATAATTAGTTGATAGCCAATGATGAGCATTAATGAGGAGAGGAACATTGGATGGAAATACAATTGGAAGCCGAGAATTTTTGGATTTGCAAGATAAAACCAGAGCATAGATATCAATCCGAGCAAGGAAAGAATTATGCCGGGGAGAAAAAATAAGTAGAGAGGAGAATAAAGAAGCATGAATCTTAAATGACGCCAGCCATCAGCGAAAGAGCGGAGTTTTGAAATTCCGAGGCGCTTGCTGTAGTTTATTGGGAGTTCTTTTATTTTAAGATTATTTTTTATTGCTTTAATTATCATTTCGTAGGCGAATTCCATACCTGTTGTTTTGAGCGAGAGTTTTTGCAATGCGGAGTTTTTTATGGCGCGCATGCCGCAAAGAGTATCGTGTATTTTTGTTTTGAAGAAAATTCTTAATAAAGACGAGAGAATTGGATTGCCGATGTGCCTATGATGCCAGGGCATTGAACCTTCTTCTATTTTGCCTTTGAAACGGTTTCCTATTACGAAATCATTGCCTTGCTTTAATTCATTTATGAATCGCGGAATTTCTCTTGGGTCGTAAGTTCCGTCTGCATCAGCGAGGAAAAGATATTTTCCTTTTGCATGGGGGAATGCCTGCAGGTATGCATTGCCGTATCCTTCTTTGTCATGTTTGATTAATTTTACTTTGTGTTGTTTTGCTATTTTTGGCGAAGAGTCTGTTGAAGAATCAGAGACGATGATTTCTGCGCTTAAATTATGTTTTTTTATAACTTCTTTTATTTGGATTAGTAATTTGTCAAGCGCCTGCTCTTCATTTCTGCAAGGCAGTATAATTGATATTTCAGGAGATTTTTTTGTTTTAAAGTACTTTTGAGTTTTCATAAATGTAATTATTTTCTTTTTTTATTAAGTTTAATTCAATTGGGCAGTTTATCTCATTTTCTGTTATTATGAATCTTACATTATTTTGAAGAATAATTTGCTCTTTTATACTGCAGTCATTTGTGCTGAAGAAAATTTCTAAATCTTCTCTTTTTTTTAAGTTGTGGAAATAGATTGTTGCAATTGGATAATGCTGTGAGACTGGATATACTGCTGTTGAGATAAATGAGTTTGCGAGAACTGTTGAGCTTGGAAATTTTTTTAGATATATTAAGTCTTCGTAATCTTTTTCTGTGATTATTGTGTAGAGCTGAAGCTGTTGTGGAATTTGGTAGTATGATTTGTAAGAAAGAAAGATAATTGTCAATATTAAAATTATTGTCAGTATTTTTTTCTTTTTTGAGTTTTCTATTTTTATTTTGCTTATAATGTGATTTGCTCCGATTGCGCTTAGCAGTGGAAGAGAAAGAGCGAAGTAATAGAAATTTCTTTGATAGGGAGAGAGGTATGAAATTTCTGCAAAGCGGAATATAAAAATTGATATTAGCAAGTAAATTGGCCAGATTGCGTATGGGATGAATTTTTTATTTTTTATTATTGTGAAAAAGCCGAGAATTGCTAGAAGGTAGGCTGTCAGAGAGTAGATTTCAAAGAATGAATTGTTAACTTCTAGAGGGCTCCAGCCCTTTTTGAATTGCATCATTGTTATGACTTGGCTTATTGTTTGTTGTAATGAGGTTTTTGCTAAGAGATTGAGAAATATTATACCTGTAATTGGAATTAAGATGAAGAGGGAGAAAAATTTGCATTCTTTTTTTATGTATTTGTAATTTACTACTGCAAAGAGCGCGAGTATTGGAATTGCGAAGAGAACTGAAATTGCGTGGATTGGGACGAGGAAGAGCATTATTACAAGACTTATTATAATATATTTTTTATTTTGCAAATTTATGCCTTGGACGAAGAAATAAATGTAAAGAAAGATGAAAGGGATTGCAAATGTGAGAGGAGTGAAAAACCAGAGGCCTAGAAGATTTACATTTGATTTTATAGAGCCGAAGAAAAGCATTGCAAGAAATGATATTTGGAAATTATTTTTTGTCAGTTTGTATGTTGTGTAAAATAAGATTAATGATGTGATGACTGCCCAGAGTGCTGGGAGAAATTTATAGAGCAATACGAGATTTGTGAATTTATTTAGTATTAACAAAAAGATGTGAAAGCCGATTTCCAATTTGCTTATTGGACTTTCTTTATACTCTCCTTTTTCTATGTTGATTGCGCTGGAAATGTGACGCCATTCGTCAATATGAAGCGGATAGGGATTAGTGAAGTGCGGGGAATAGACGAGGAGAGAGATTGCGATTGCTGCTGTTGTTATCAAAATGAGTTGAATTTTTGATAAATTTTTCATTTGATGGATAAAGCAGGAGAGTAGATAAAATTAGCGGTTTTTTGTTATAAGATATTGTTAAGCCAAAAGGTGATGGATAGTTTCACAAGTAAGAATTAACGACGATAACCAAGTTAAATGAACCGCTAGAAAAAAGTGTTACAGATTACCTCTTGATAACGAAGGCAAAATTAAGTTTTATCACCCGTTCACTTAACAAAACCCGGTTTTTTTATAAGACACTCTTAAATAAAAATGCGATAGATATTTTTTAATGGGACATATCTATGACGATGAAATATGGAGAATTGCACAATATTATCTTTCTTTTTATTGCAATCTCTGTCTGGGCAATTGCAAATAAATTCTGCATAGGCCATGCAATTGTCCATATTATGATTAATTAACATTTCAGATTTTTTAGGATATAACAGATTTATTAACTGTAAGTTCTATTTTATTCTGTTGTTATGATTTTTTCTTCTTTCGTTATTAGGATT
>CAYJQP010000061.1:0-4869 GCA_964372385.1 Candidatus Woesearchaeota archaeon
TAAAAACCCAACAATTTATAAAATCCTTTCTCTTTCTTCATTCATGGAAACCTCACAGTTAATAGACAACGAAAAACTAATCAAGGAATTTGGAGCGCAGAAAATAGAAAATCTTAGCAGCGCCCCTGATTTTTACACATTCAAAACCGGCGTCCTAGTCTCTCACAGGGATTTTGACAAATTTTTCAGCGCGTTAAAAAAAGGAGAAAAATGCGCAATTCTCTCAGGGATTAACGCATCAGGAACTCTGCATTTAGGCCACAAGGCTATTTTTGACACAAATCTTTTCTTCCAAAAAAAATACGCTCTCCCTGTTTTTATCCCAATCTCCGACGATGAATCTTATGTTTCAAACAAAGTAAAAACGCAGGAAGAAGCTCTCGTCAATGCAAAAAAACTAGCAAAACAGCTCTTGGCTTATGGCTTCAATCCTAAAAAAACATTTTTCATTATAGACCAGATTTACACAAACATTTACAATTTAGCAATAAAACTCTCAAGAAAAGTCACGCTGTCAGAGATTAAATCAACTTACGGATACGAAAACGACGATAATCCCGGGCTTTTCTTTTATCCAGCAATTCAGGCAGCCCACATCCTCTTCCCGCAGCATCAGCACAAAATAAAAAATGTGCTTGTGCCAATAGGCCTTGACGAAGACGCGCATTTTAGAATAGCAAGAGACATTGCCTCACGCTTTGGATATCACAAACCGTCGGCAATCCATTCTCTCTTTCTTCCAGGAATTGACGGCGAGAAGATGTCAAAATCAAAAAACAACGCAATATTTCTAAACGACAGCGAAAAAGAAATAAAAAATAAAATCAACAAAGCTTTCTCCGGCGGGCAGAAAACAGTTGAAGAGCACAGAAAAAAAGGCGGAAATCCTGATGTTGATGTTTCCTTTCTTTATCTAAAATATCTTTTCCTCTCGCCGGAAGAATCAGAAAAACTCGCGCAAAAATACAAATCAGGAAAAATTCTAACATCAGAATTAAAAGCATTGTTTGCAAAAGAAGCAATAAATTTCATAAAAACTTTCCAGGACGCTCTTAAAAAAATTAAAGACGAAGATGTTGAAAATTGTATTTTGAAAAATGCTTAATTGAAAAAGACTAAGAATAACTAAATCCTCTCATACTTTAAATTATCAGTTATTTCTTCCATTGTTCTGTTGTTAAATCCAAAATATTTTACTAACATGCCAATGTCATTGACAGATGCATTGTCAAGATTTATTTCTCTCAATTTGTCAACAATAGCTGGAAATTCTGCACCATGTACACCGGCCATATGGAAAGCAAGATTTCTATTTGCCCTCATTCCCTGATAAAACATTCCCTCATACTCCTCGCTTAATCCTATCTTGTATTTTTGTTCGCACAAATCACCTTCTAATCCAACTCGCATCTCTCCTGCTTCAGAAGGCAATCTTAATTCAACTTTAGGATTCTTCTCTCCCATAAAATAACTTTTAACTAAAAGTATATAAATATTTATCTTCTGCGTTTTTTTGCTTAATCCTCGTCATCATAAATCCCAACATTATCGCTCATCTTCCACTTCAAAACCATATCTTTTATTAAACTCGTCAGCTGTCTTCTCTATATTTCTTCTGACAACTCCTCTTGCAGGTAAATCTCTCGCGTCTATTATTTTCGCTTCCGACATGGCTCCTTTATTTCCATCTTCCCGAGTTCCGACCAAAAAACTTGCTATTCCAAAACCTTTCTTCAAGCTCATTCTTCTGTATTTTTCTTCGTTGCTGAAAAATAAAAATTCTCCCATGCCCTTATAAAGAAAATGGACAAGTCTATATGGACTCCAGTCACAAAAACCTAAAGGAATTCCTTCTCGTCTTTTAAGAAGAGCATGCATGCTTCTGTCCCCGCCAAAAACCATGAGATGAAGATTCGCTTCAACAATTTCATTCACTTTTAAGTCATCAACATTTATCATCTTCCCTCATTAAAAAGCTCTATGCTCTCCTCTATTCTTTCTCTTGCTATTTCTGTTGTTCCTCTTTGAAGTCTTAATCCTTCTTTATCAATTTTAATCTCTTTTTCATCATCAAATACTATAGGAAAATGCCCAAATGCGTATATCGCTCTTTCAATATCTGGCGTTGTCTGCCATTTTCCAAAATACCTAACCAATCCTGATTCAGAGTTATAATGAAAATCAGCAAATCGTTCAACATCTGGGATAATAGTAACCTCTTCTGAATGTGTTTTTATCATGCCTCCCATTTCTTTTGATTTCATTAATCTCAAATTATTCATAGCAACGTGTTCTTCTTTAACTCCTGTATTTTCTCTCACATCCATATACAATCTTCCAAGATTAACATGTACTCCAGGACAGCTTGTTTCTTTATCAAGCTCACTATGCCCATAAACTTCATGCGCAGGTATTTCAAACTTTCTACAATTTTCAACAATCAGCCCGATTAAACTTCTCCACTGTTCTTTAGTAGGTCTTTCTCTCTCTGTAGCATATCTATAATTTCCTTTCAAAGCAATGTGTATTTCTTTATCATCTCCAATTTTTCTCTTTTCATAAACCCTATCTCCCTCAAAAATTCCCCATCTGCCTGCAATAAGATAATGCGGCTCACATTTGCAAAATCCGCTTCTTCTCCCGCCAGTATGATGCACGACTATTTTTCTTTCCATCATCTTCTCCTCTGCAATTCTTCAGCATATCTCAAAATCCTGTCTCTATTGCTGTCCATTCTTCCTCTCAATCCAGACATTCCATTTGCTTCTGCGTTTCTGTATTCTTTTCTATTAATGTATTCATTAGATGCTTCTCTCCAATTCCCTGCATTCATTAACCTTCTTGTATTCGGACTGTTCCCCAAATCCCCTCTATAAGCCATATCAACTAAAGCCTGCCTCAAATAATCTGGCAGATTATCAAATCCCCTTACATCTCTTCTTGCTCTCCGAACATGTTCCTCAATATCATTTTCTAATAATCTATCAATTTGATTATCACTCAACGCAGCTCTTCCAGAATAAACATCATCATAATTAACTTCTGGTAAAACCCTAGCAAAAGTCTCTCGTGAGTCTCCTCTATTTAAATTATGTCCAACTCCGATTGTCGGCTCATAAATATTAGGGTCTCTCGGCCTTGCATCATAAACTCTATTTTCTCTGCCTTCAAATGGTGAAGTATATTGCGCATAAATCCTGTTCCCAGAATTCTGCCTGTTTCCTCTTCTTTCTCCGGAATTTTCCTGCTCATTTTCAGAATTATTCCCTCCGGCAATATTTTCTATAACATTCTTAACACTCTCTTTTAATTCACTAGCAACATTTTCAATAACATCCCCTGCCCCATTCCTAATTTTCTCTCTGCCTTTCTCTCCGTTTAAAAGATAAACAGCTCCTGCTATTGAACCAATTCCAATCATGTAATTCAATATTCCTCTCGCCATGAAAATCATAAAAAAAGACACTATAAAAACCTTTCTATCATAATAACTAAATAGTGGTTACAAAGAAAGATTTAAATACCATAATCTCTCAAAATTTCCATGAATGTCATAAACGGAAATTACAGGGAATTTAAATTAGAAAATGGCCTTTTAGTAGCCCTGCAAGAAACGCCAACGCGAACAATTTCTTCAGTTTTAAGAATTAATCACGCAGGCTTGCACGAAAGAAAAGGTGAAGAAGGCATTGCCCACTTTTTAGAACATTGCATTATGAATGGAGGAACAGAAAAATACTCTCCAGAAAGATTAGAAGAGATTAGAGATAGTTTTGGTGAAGCAGGAGCATCCACAGGACCGGGCAGAACTATATTTAATACAAGTTTCTCATCCGAAGATTTTGAAGATTATTTAGACTTTATTTCACAATTGGTATTCCATCCAAGATTTGATGAAGTAAGAGTCAATGGAGAGAGGAAGAGAGTTCTAATGGAGATTGCAGATAAAAAAACAAGTATTGTGTCAAGAGACAATCACGCATTTAGAGATGAAATATATAGAAGACATCCTGTTAATTATTGGGTTTTGGGAGATGAAGAAGTTGTAAGTAGCGCATCTATAAATGACTTAAATAAATTTCACGCAAGAGGATATAATACAAACAATATGGATTTAGCAATTGTTGGTGGCTTGCCTAAAAATATAGAAGAATTAATAAGAGATTATTTCACTGATGAGCCTTCTGGGGAAAGTGGAAAGATTGATTTTCCCCTGCTCCAACCTCTTGAGAAAAGCGTAGTGTTGCATAGAGATGCACCGGATTTACGCAATAAAGAAAATCTTGAAAAGAGTATGTCTCATATAGGTATAGGACTAATTGTTGTTCCGGATTTGCACGAAGACAATTATGCAGTAAGAACAATGTCTCATGTTTTAGGAGGAGACGCAAGCTCCAGATTATTCAAGAAAATTGGTTTAGAAAAAGGGTTGGCATATAGCGCCGGCACAAATTGTGATGGAGATTACAATGCCGGAGTTATGATTGTTAATGCAAGCGTTCCATCAAAAAGGCAAGAAGAGGCAATTGATGCTATATTTGAAGAAATGAGAAAATTAAAGCAGGAAAAGATTCCTGAAAAAGACGGAGCTAGAATAAAAAAGATTATTAAATACAGAGTTGCTGAAGTATTAGAAAGCAATGGCGGGCATTTATATGCTATAAATGAAAGGAGAGACACTAATAGAAGTCCAGAAGATTTTTTTGCAGGTTATAACGCAGTCACTTCAGAAAAAATAATAGAAGTTGCCAACAAATATCTTCCTTCTAGCAGAGAAGATGGAAATTATGTTTTGCTTATCAGAGACTCATTGAAAAAATGACTTGCTTATATCACAGAATTCCAGCAAATGTGCAAGGAAATATTTTG
>CAYJQP010000062.1:0-4835 GCA_964372385.1 Candidatus Woesearchaeota archaeon
ACAGAACTTTATAAGTAGGAAATTTCCAGTTTTCTTTATGTGGCGAACTCAGGTTAGTATAATCACATTAATATTAATCGTCTGTAGTAATAACAATTTTTAACATCTGGGCTGTTTATGATGAATCAAAGTATGCTCCTTATGGTTCCATTTATTCAATAAAATCAATGATAACTTTACATATACCGAAGATTTAATAATATTGATAAAGAATTAAGTTTTTATACACCTCTTCCCTTAAACAATAATGAAAAAAAAGTCGTCTGCTAAAAAAATACGTAAGAAGCAAAAAAAGCAGGAAAAACACCATAAGAAAAAAAAGGAACATTATAAGAAACAAAAAAAGCGCTATAAAAAAAGTCACACCATAAAAAAAACAAAATCCTCGTCAGATAGCGAATCATATAAAAGACTTCCTTCTGGAATTCCTAATTTTGACAGATTAATAGAAGGTGGCTTCCAGAAAAATTCAACAAACATGATAGTCGGTGGAGCAGGAAGCGGGAAATCAATTTTTGCAACTCAATTTTTAGTTGAAGGGTTGAAGAAAGGAGAAAAGTGCCTTTATGTCACATTTGAAGAGAAAAAGAAAAGATTCTACAAAAACATGCTTGAGTTCAACTGGGATCTTGAAGCATACGAAAAAAAAGACCTTTTCACATTCTTGGAATACACGCCGATAAAAGTTAAAGCAATGCTTGAAGAAGGCGGAGGCAGCATTGAAACAATTGTCCTGTCAAAAAAAATTACAAGAATCGTTATTGACAGCATAACATCGTTTGCTCTTTTATTTAAAGATGAATTAGAAAGAAGAGAAGCAGCTCTCGGCCTTTTCAACATGATAAGAAAATGGAGCTGTACTTCTCTCCTTACGCTTGAAGAAGAACAGTCTGAAAAAGAAACAGTATCAAAATCTCTTGAGTTTGAATCAGACTCAATAATAATCTTGTATTTTATTAGAGAACGAGAGCAAAGAAAACGCTATTTGGAGATATTAAAAATGCGCGGCACGATGCATTCAAAAAAAATATACCATTTCGCAATTGGAAAAAGAGGCATTGAAATTGAAAGAGAGTCCGCCAAGGATTTCAAAGCCTAAGAAGATTTATTTTTGATTCTAACTACATCCACACCTTTTCACTTAACATCCTCGCAAACAACAACTTTAATATACCTTTCTCTCTTCTAAATTCAAAAAGAGGAAAATGCCGAAAAACAAAAAAGCGCAGGCATGGGGATTTGATTTAATGATGGCCTCCATAATTTTCATAGCAGGCATAATCGCATTTTATCTCTACGCTTTAAACACGCCGGAAACAGAAACAACTCTTAACAGCTTGGCATACGACGGAAACCTCATAGCGTCCTCGTTATTATCAGAAGGCTTCCCTGAAAATTGGGACACAACAAACGTAATAACCCTTGGAATTTTAACAAACAATAAAATCAATCAAACAAAACTTGAATTATTTTACACTCTAGCAACAACAAACTACGCAAAAACAAAATCTCTCTTCAATACAAACTACGACTATTACATATTTTTATCAGACGCCAATTTTACAGTATCCGGTTCCCCTATACAAGCAATTGGCCTTCAACCATCCAGTCAAACAAACTTAATTAAAATATCAAGAATAATAATTTACGAAAACAGGCCATTAACGCTCAACATAGAAGTTTGGGAATCCTAAAAAGAGGCAAAATGAAAAATCTTAAAATAAAAAAAAGAGGAATATTCTTCAGCACAGACGCATTGATAGCAGTGGCAATAATTGTCTCAATAATTCTAATCGCTTTTCCTGCTTTGAAGCTTACAAAAAGAGAAACGCAGATTCATTATGATGTTATAAAAACCCTCTCTTCATTAAAAGTCGCCGACGCAAACAATGCCTATGTGCAGTCTTTAATCTCTGCAGGAATAATAAACAACACTAACAACTCTATCCTTGAGCAGATAGGAGAGTTTTATGTAACAAATCCCTCGCAAGCCCAAGCTCTGGCAGAAGCAATCTTGCAGGACATAGAAACAAACCAAAACATAGGAATCTGGTATGGAAATACTTTGATTTTCTCAAGAAATTCAACGCCGATTGAAACAGCACAGAATGTTGAAACAGCCAGGCAGATAATTTCAGGAATAAAAGAGGGCGGCAATTTAACAGGATTCTCTGCAAGAGCATTTTTAATCTCCGGCTTGCAGACAGAATACACTTATTTCGGCGGCTATGTCGGCGACGGAAACATAACAACAAGAATAGAATACTACGGAAACATTAGCTCGGCAAAAATAGAGCTCACAGTCAACGATGATTTTGATCTCTATGTGAATTCAATTTTCACAGGCAGATATAATAAATCAAGCTCTGAATTCACTCCTGTTTCTTATACAATACCTTTAAATAATTTTCAATCAGGCGTCAATAAAATTGAACTAAGAGGAAACAACTTGCATGTCGCTGGCGGCTTCATAAAAATAACTTATGAATCTTCTTCTCTCCCTTCAAATTCAAAATATTATTTCCCGGGAATAAAAGGTTTAATTAATGTTTACGACGGATTTTACATCCCTAGCAATTTAAACACATTAGACATCTCACTTCATCTTAACACAAATTACATTTCGTTTCTTACAATAGGAAACACAACAGTTTTCAAAAATTCAACGCAAGGCGAGCAGACAATAACACTACCAAATTCACAATTGCAATCTCTGCTAAATTATGCAGATTTAAGCAGAAAAACGATTCCATTAAGACTTGGCTTGGAAAATGTTACATTCGTATCCAACATCACAAAAGAAACAGATACTTTTTCTGTAACAGACTTATCTGGAAGCATGGAAGGAGCAAAAATAGCAAATGCAAAAGCAGCAAATAAAGCCCTTATTGATGCTATTCTCAACATAAGCGGAAATAGAGTTGGTTTAGCAGGCTATAATACTCTAGCTAAAAAATCAGACTATCATCAGCTATCAAACGACAACGCTAGTCTAAAAAATATTATTGATAATGTTTGGGATGCAAACAATTGGACTTGCATTTGTTGCGGAATTCTAAAAGCAATAAGTTGCTATGATAAAAATATATTTCAAGACAATTTCAATAATCAAACAGTTGGAGCAAATCCTATTGGCTGGACAATATCTGAAAGCGGCGGCTTTATCGATATTACAAGTGCAAGCTTGGAAGGAAATCGCGGAGTCATTATTAGCAGAACAGGCAGTGCTAATCCGTCAATGCATCACCAATTTGCTCCTCAAGAAAATGATTTAGCAATTGAATTCTTAGTTAATCACACAACTGGCTCTGGAAGAATAAGAATAGACATTGAAGACAGAGGGGGATTAAGCTCATTTGGAAACTATATTGTCCTAAAACTATATTCCGGGCAGATTCGTAACAATGACAACCCGATAACACCATATAATCTAAACGAGATCTATAAAATAAAAGTTCAAATTATTCCAGGCTCATCCACTTATAATCTGTATGTAAATGACGCCATTGTAGGCCAAAATCTTCCAGTATTTGCAACCCGCACAAATATAGGAAGAATAAGATTCACAACGGTAAGCGGGGCAATAACTTATATAACTGATGACATTAAAGTTTTTCTTAATGAGGACATATGCACAAATATCAATCCCCAAGATAAAACGAGATCAGCTATCGTAATGAGTGACGGCCAGGCAAATGCTGGTTGTGGATTAGACCCTGTTCCAGATCACGACAATGATGCGGACATAACAGACGACGCAGAAGATCATGCGATAGAAGCTGCATGTCGGGCATACAATAATTATAATATAACAACCCATGCTGTAGGTTTTGGTTCTGGAGCAGATGAAGCAACGCTCCAAAAAATAGCTCAGTGCGGAAACGGCACTTACTATTTCGGAAACGTGAACGAAATCGTGAATATTTACACACAAATCGCGCAATCAATCCTTCAAGCACAATACGTAGAACAAACCATAGAAACAACAGGAAATATATCAACAACCCTCTACGAAGATTCCTACATACAATTTAACCATTCAGACGGCTCATCACTTTACGGACTTTACATAACAACAGAAAAAAAATTTGACAACGACACCGCAGGAACATTCAGCATGCCTCTGCAGTCAACAATAGCGAAAACAGAAGTCGTCTCCTATTCAGGCGCAAGATGGACAGACAAAGTAAAAGCAAATGGAAATATAGTTTATGACCTTGCACAATATTCAAAACCATACACAGAACTAGGCGACCCTTATGTAATAAATATCCCAAATTCACTTATAATAGACAATAACATCATTGAACTTACAACAGCCCTCTCTCCAACAAATTCCTCCCCCGGCTCTGAAAACAACAAAATAATCTATACAGTTGTTAAAAACGCATCTGCATACTCTAAAATATCTCCAAGGTCAGACGGCTGCAACTGGAACATACAATTTGAAGACGACACAAATATTTCAATCGCTATACCAATGTCTTATTTAGGCACAGAAAACTGCTATTATCAACAACAGAGTCAGCAGTTTAATGAAAACGATGCGACTCAAAACGCAATCTTTGAATTACTGCAAATCCTTGACTTAAACTCAAACAACAAAGTTGACTTAAAATTCACAGAACAGGACTTGCAAATAGATTTGTCAGAAGTAACAGGAATTCCTTACACATGGTCAACAGAAATCCAGGCAAGAACATGGTATTGAACTGCCGTAATCAAGAGGTAATCTGTAACACTTTTCTCTAGCGGTTCATTTAACTTGGTTATCGTCGTTAATTCTTACTTGCGAAACTATCCATCACATTTTAAGTTAACAGTATCTATAATAG
>CAYJQP010000063.1:0-4828 GCA_964372385.1 Candidatus Woesearchaeota archaeon
GTAAGTTCTATTTTATTCTGTTGTTATGATTTTTTCTTCTTTCGTTATTAGGATTGTGTGTTCGGCTTGTGCGACTGGTTTGTTTGCGTTTTCTATTAATTGAGGATAGTGGTGCAACAAACTTGCTGATTCGATTTGTTTTAGGGCCAATAAGCCACGTGTTCCGAATTTTTTGTGTATCCAGCGAGAGCAAAAAGGCAGGGTTTGATATTCTTCTTTTATGAATTGTAAAACCACTCGAGCGAATGCATCTCTTACTTGAAGATTTTTTTCCAGATGATAGATACCTGATAGCTTGCCTTCTTTGACAGAGCCAGAGCCAGAGGAAAGAGTTGTGAATGGCTCTATGGCATAGAGGCCCGGCTCAATTTGGATTTCAGAGTTATTGTCAAAGTTAGGGATTGTTAAGCCTGAATGAAGAATGTAGTGCGAGATTGAGTGGCCTGATAGATTGTGAATTGGCAGGACATTGTTCTGCTTGCAAGTTTTTTCTATTATTTCACCTATTTTTCTTATAGGGATGTTGAGTTTAATTAATTCAAGAGCTTTGTTTCTTGCCTCTTCGGCTGTTTTTATTAATAATTTATTTTCTTCTGAATTTTCCAAGTCTATTGAGAAGGCAGTGTCGGCGATATAGCCGTCTATGTGAATTCCTATATCAACTTTTAGCAATCCATGTGCTAAATCAGGAGAGTTAAATGCAGGAGTGTAGTGGGCGGCAATTTCATTTATTGAAAGATTGACAGGGAAGGAGGGTTTTGCACCGAGAGTGGCAATTTTATTTTCTATTAGATTTGCGATTTCTAATAGTGGTTTTCCTAACGAGATTATGGATTTTGCATATTTCACAACTTCAGATGCGATTTTTCCTGCTTGGATTATCTTAGAGATTTCTGATTGGTTCATTTTTTCAATCTCCTTTCTTTTGGAATGTAGTTGAAAATCTTTTGCGTGTTGGATTTCCCAGAACCGAGGAAATCTTCATCGTGTTTTATTATTTTTGTTTCATTGGATGTTTGGATGTCTAAATCATTTCCTCTTAACCATTCATTTAGTTGTTGTTGATTTATTTCTATAATGTTTTTTGAGATTTGTGATTTTAATAAGTGGGTTGCGTCTATTGAAAGACGGAAGTCTTGTTCTTTCTTTAGAAAGTAAAGGCCTATTGATTCTATGTTTGTTATTTTATTTAAATTAGAAATTTTATCTCTTGATAAATTTCCTGAAAAGGCGCGGAGCTTTTCTTTGCCTGATTTTATTAAGAGGTAAGGCAATGATGATATTCCGAATTGGGTGTTTAGTTGCTGTAAGATTTTTTTCTTTTCTGATGATTTGATGAATTGAATCCTCATAGATTTGCTAGAGGAGAACAATTTTTATATATTTGCTTTTGTTTTACTTTTAATGGAAAACAATGCGATAGAGCAAATAAGGAGCGGTGTTTATTCTGTTATGAGAGAGCAAGATGGGGAAATTTCTTTTTATGGTGTTTTTGCTGACGGAGATTTTACTGCCATTATTCCGTTGAAAGCAGAGAATGGAGATTATGGGCTTCGTGGCAGTTGGGGTTCTGTGACTTGGATTAACAGACCAATTGGGAGAGTTGTTTATGAGGATTTTTTGAACAGGGCTTTAGCAGGTTTTCACGATAGACTTGAGTATTTAGGCGGTTTTCGCGATAGATTGGAGGAAATTGTCAGAGAAAATGACAAAGATGCAGAATGTTCAGAACGTGATGGAGCAAGGGAAAAAGGATTTGATAACAGGCGTTTGATTGATGATAGAGGTTCTTATTCAGGGCTTTCTAAATTTAGAGCTGCTTTGTACTGGGTTGTTATTGCAGGTTTATTCGGAAGCGGAGTTGCTTATTTTATTGGGGAGTATTTGAAAAGGAAATAGGGTTGTTGGATTTCTTTGATGGTTGCAAGTTTGTTAATGTAAAATGCTTTGCATTTTTTTGGATTGAGGGTTTTTGGCTTTTGGGATGGATTTTTGCGAGTAGCTGATTTATTTAAGATTTCAAATGATTTCTTTCAGGAGGGTAAGCTTTGCGACGAAGAAGCCTTCAGAGTCGTTGTCTTGAGGGTAGATGCGGCAGGTTTTTTTTAGCTCGTTGGAGAATTGTTGTGTGTTCCATTCTGTAATTCCCTGCCGGCATTTTATTGGTAGGGCGAGGGTTTCTAATTTAACTGGGAAGTTTTTTAACGCAAAGTCAATGATTTCTTCGTTTTCTTCTGGCGCGTGAGTGCATGTTGAGTAGACTAATGTTCCATTTAGTTTAAGACAACGGAGAGCAAAGGCGAAGAATTTTTTCTGCTGTCTTGAAAGCTTTTCTATGACTTTGTGATTCCACATTAAAAATGTTTTTGGGGAAGAGCGGAGCGTGCCTTCGCCTGAACAGGGGACATCTAAAAGTATTTTGTCAAATTTTGGTAACGAGGATTTTGAGAGATTTGCACAGAATGCAATGGCGTCTTTTCTTGAGACGATGGTATTAGTTACTCCACATCTTTCTAAGTTTGATGTCAGGATTTTAATTCTGTCTAATTTTAATTCATTGGCTATGAGCGTTCCTTGATTCTGCATCATTGATGCTATTTGCGTTGTTTTTGAGCCGGGAGAGGCGAAGAGGTCTAAGACTAATTCTCCAGGTTTTGGGTCCAGAGCAATTGGAGGAAGCATTGAGGAAATTTCCTGAATGTAATAATAGCCGAGAATGTGTTCTATTGCATTGCCTAATTCGCCCGGATTGAGCGGAGTGATTTGTATTGTTGTATTGATGCCTGAAATATTTTTTTGGTAATTTAAATTTGAAAGTCTATTGTTTGAAGAATAATCAATATAAGAATTTGAAAGATAATTATTTTGATTTAAGGGGGAGCTACTGGTTTGGTTGGATATATCGTTGTTTCTATCTATTTTTTTTCCTTTTATGAGAAGAATTTCCGGATGATTATTGTATGGTTGGGTGACTTGCCATTTTTTTTGCAGACGCTGAAGGAGAGAAGAGGGCGAGATTTTTATTGTATTGCAGCGAATGAAATTTTTTGGAGATGTGTGGATAATTTTTTCAAAGGCAGAGAAATCTTCAGGGTTTTGCAGGAGAGTTTGCATTCTTTGTTTGAATAAGGGTTTCATTACATAGTCAGATTTGTAGATTGTTTTTGACATGTTAATTGGAAGACAGGAGAGGTTTTATGTGTTATGGTTAGTATTCCATTTCAATTCTTAATTCTGTAAGAGCATTTAGATAACGAGTTATAATTCTTAGATGGTGGAAAATTTCTTTTTCTTCCTCTTTCTTTACTTTTTTAGAGACATTGTCAACGCTGAAATATCTTTCTTTGTCAAGCTCTGACATCTTGTTGATTTTTGATTGGTCAAATTTGTAAAAAACTTCGTAAAATAAATTCAGCTGTTCTTTTAAAGATTCTATTATCTCTTTAATATTTTTATAGTTTGCTTTTATATAATCGTACATTAAGTGATAGGAGATTACCTTGAATTCATCACCAATCAGCTCCAGAAAATAGAGAGTTGAGATTAGCAATGATGTTTTTCTTGTATTCTTATTTCCTATTTTGTTTAGTATTCTTATGCAATAATCGTGGAATTTGTCAAGGTTGATATCTATGTCATGAATGTGATTTAGTTTTTTCATGTCTTTTGCCGCGAGAGATTCGCAGATTTCTTCTGTCATGTGGTCTATCAGAAGAAAAACTCTTCTTAAGGAGTTGTCAAATTCTTTTGAAGTCGGAGCTGACATTTCTTTGATTAAGATAAAATCCTTTCCATAGTTAACTATCTCAAATCCGATGAACCTGTTTATCATCTCGTTAAAAAATTCTAGAGGAGTTTTTGTTGAATGCTCTTTTTTATATTTTAAGTCAAGTTTATGCTGCGCGAAAAATTTATACGGGCTTTCAAGTCTGATTTTTGGATTAAATCTGACTTCTAATTCGTCATAACCCTGACGATAAATTGACATGAAATATTTCCATATAGTTGGAATGTCATATTCAGATACATCTATTTTCGCTTTAAGGAATTCGGAATTTTTTTCTGTGCTTAAGAACAAGCCATTTTCTTTTTCAATTAAGTCAACTTCATCTCCCTGCTTCAGATTAATATTTTTCACCCATTTACTTGGAAGGGTAATTGTTAGAGTATTATGGCCTTGTTTGATAATTCTTCGTTTCATTATTTTTGTTAACATAAACGTATATATAAATATTTTTAGAATATATTAAATATATAAATATATCTTTTTTAGAATAAGGTTAATATTTAGTTATATGTATAGATAGATGAGATAAGAAGGATATTGGCAAGGAATAAAATGTATTTTTTCTTTGTTAGTTGATGAGTGCTTTAATTGAGAAACGAGCGTGTATTGAAGTTAATAGTCCATTTAGAGTTGGGATTATTGGTGTGGGAGAGGCTATTCTTGAGTATTCTTATCCTGCTTTGAGAAAATTAGAAAGAGAAGGTCGTATAAGAATAGTTAGCATGTCTGATAGATATGATCTTAATAAGACCAGAGAGAATTTAACAGTAAGGCAGGACAAGTATCCAAAAGAAAGAGAATCTGTTGAAGAAATTTTAGGAAGATTTGCTAACGGGGAGATTAAGCATTATAAGACAGATGGCGACAGATTTAATTCATCTTCTAATGGTGTTTTTAACTCTGCAGATATGTTTTACTTGGCGACTCCAAATAATGTTAGATTAGGGCTCGTTGACCAGATTGCCCGTGCCGGAAAGAATCTTATTATTGAAAAGCCAGTTGGGCATACCAGCGGTGTTGTAAATGATATTGTTGATGTAA
>CAYJQP010000064.1:0-4733 GCA_964372385.1 Candidatus Woesearchaeota archaeon
TCTCCCGAATATACAAAGTGACATTTTGCTCAATTATTTGATTCACTTTGTATAATTCATCATCTAATTTTTCATCTAGTTTTTTCATTATTTATTCTATCGGCGCGCCGGAGACTCGGCTTCTTCCCGCCATTTGCCCGCCTAATTCAACCGGAAGATTGGAGAAGCCAGAGCCAAAAAGAGAGTGATGTATATCTGGATTTATTGCGCCTTGGCCTGCGAAATACCCTGTTGAAGTGTCGGCAATTTGATTCCAATATGGACCATTAGCTCCATAAACCGGCGAGCCGAAGGCAGATAATGTCTGCTTTACCGGCGTGAATCTAAATGGCTCAAACCAGTTTCCTGTTTCTGCTATTTTCTTAACCTGCTTGTTGTATTTATTTATTAATTCAAGCATTTTTTTTGTTGGAACATTTCCCATTCCCATCGGCAATTCTGTGTGAGCCATTCCAAAATTATCAGAAAGATGAACATGCTTTACATAAGGAGCGATTTCTTTTGTCTGTCCTACTATATGTTTTTCCTCATAGCCATGGCCTCTTAGCATGTTTATATGGCCTACATCCCATGTTACGCCTATCAGCTTCTCTGCTTGTTTTCTTGCCTCTGATTCAGATAGATTTAATTTTTCCTGCGCTTCTTTTGCAAATTTTTTCCTTGCTGATTCAACTATCTCTCTCAAATCTTCGGCTCTTGCCAGACCCATTCCTACTGGAGGATTTTCTATGCTAATTATCGGAGCAGTGTTCTTAAATTTTTTATATGAATCAAACGCGACATTTGCGAATGTAGCTGATGCCTTGTCAACAGCCCACTCTCTCAATGGCATTAGGATTCTTGGCGTGTTAATTGATCTTAAAACATGAATGCCATTCTGCAATTCTTCTGCCAATAAATCTGAATTTGCAGGGTCTTCAAGCTTGTCAAACTTTGACTTTATTTCTTCTCTGAATTGATCAAGTTTTGACAAATCTTCTTTTGACTTATCTCTTTCTGCCGCTGTATATGCTCTGTCATAAATTGTCTGGAACTGCTGATATGCCTGCCTAAGGTCAAGTTCGCCGAATGTTATTGCGTGAATGTGCTCGTCAATGAACTCTTTACTAAAATCTTTTCCTAATTCCTTAAGCAGTTTCTGCCCTTCTGGCGTTCCAAGGTTTTTGTGCAATTCAAGAAGAGCTTTTCCTTGGGGAAGTTTTGTTATCTGCTCAATTTCTTTTGCTCCTCTTCTTATATGAAAGTTTATGCTTTCTAAAAGTCCAAACCAGTTATCTTTATTCTCTTTTTCTATGAGAGTCTTTGTATCTTTTACTTCTATTTCGCCTTTAAAATGACTTATCTTTTGAGGTATATTGCCGAATTTTCCTTCATAATCGTCTACAACCCAGAAATCTTTCAATACTTCATTTCCTTTTTCGTCTATAATTTTTGTTTCCGGCTCTGGGAGGCCATTGCTTGAGTGAAATGTAACAACCATATTTCCTTTTGGGTCAAGGTCGTGGCTTCTTCTTACAGCTGATATCATCTGCCTTTCTGAATGGAGTCTGTCGCCTTCTTTCCAGCCCTGTCTGCCTTGGAATCCTGTCGGCTCTAATAAAGGGCCGTGAAAAGTTAAATCAACACCTGTTAATTTTTTTAATCTGTTGATTTCCTTAAAAAATTGCTTAGGAATTGCATCCAAAGTTTCCATTTGTATTCCTGAAACTTCAATTGTCTTTGCGCCTGTGCTTAATTTTTTTGAAACAGCATCCAGCTGGTTTGCAGTTCTCGGGTCTGTTGGGAAGCCGAATTGGGAACTCGGAAATCTGTAGTCTATGTTTAGAAAAGTATCTCCATATGTTTCTGATATGTTATACGCCTTGTCAAAACCATAACCTCTGCCTTGATAAAAATTCTCTGTGTTTGCCATTTTATATTATGAATCTTCTTTATTTAATATTTTTGGTTAGTTATATTATTGTTATTCGCGCTTTCTCTTTTCTTTGTATTGCCTTTCACTTGGTAAAACGCCAGCGTCTGATTCGTCTCTTACATCTCTTCTAATTTCCTCGCCGCCAACTCTTCTGAATAATGGCTGTCTAAAAGTTTGTGTGTCTCTTGCTGATGTTTGGTTTGATTCAAGAGCTAGAGAATTGTATTCTGTTGACCTATAAGCTTGCCTTTGTTCTGATTCTTTTCTTGGGGAATATGTTAAATTTCTTTCATGCACTTCTCTTCTTTGCTCTGTTTCTACTTGTATCTGTGTTTGTCTTGGCTCTGTTTCAGCTTCCTCTGTGCTGGATTCCAAAACAATTGAAGGGGCTTTAAATCTGCTTGCGGATGCAAATTCCCTCGCAGCTTCCTGCTTTTCTGTTGTCTCTGCTTCTTCTATATCCTCAACTAATTCAGATTCTTCTTTCTTGTTATTCTCTGATGTTTTTATCTCCCTGATTCTTGGCTTTAGCTCTGTAATTTTTTTTATTTGCGGCATTTTTTTATGAGGCAGAAGAAGTATATAAAATGTTTGGCAAGTGTACGAAAATGGAGAAAAATAGCCATATTGTTTTATAGACTATAATTGATGGTAAAAATTAGTTAGGTGAAAACTAATGTTCTGAATGATATAGAGAACTGCATGGCTTATATCTTATTTATTTTGCAGTTCTCTATCTGGAAAACAGCGACGATATACGCTATAAGTTACGCAGTTATCCATAATATGATATGTTTCACCAGAAGAATTTGAAATGGTGTGTTAAAAGTAAAATTATAAAAAAATTATTTAGTAAATTTTTGAGAATTATAAAAATCAATCAAAAAAACTTGGCATGTTATTTGCGCCCTTGTACGAAGTGTAGAGTTTTCTGCATTCTATTCTTGCTTCTATAATTGCCTGATTTCTGATAAGTTTTTCCGCGTCCGTGTCCTTAGGAATACCTTTAGATTCTTCTTGCTTTTCGCTCTTTTTGAAAATTGAGAAAAGCGCTGAAAATGGATTTACATCTTGTGATTCTTTTTTCTCTTTTTTTTGCTTGTCTTCAAGAAACTCGTCTAAATCTACCTGTATTTTTTCCAAACTTTCAGAAGTCATACCTTCTATTGTTCTCATTAAATCGCCGATATCGTCTTTTTCTAACTCTTCTCTTAAAACTTTTAATTCTGCGTCTGTGAGTGCGTAACTTGTGAATTCTATTTCAACTCTGCCTCTGAAGCCATAAGCTCCCTCTCTTGTTCTTTCAGGCGATGAGCGGAATCTGAATTCAACGACGACAATTTCCTGATAATTTTTTTTAGTTATTTTAAGAAATGATTTTGGAAGATTATCGTTTGATATTTCTTTTGGAATGTTCAGCTTTTTCTCTCCCAACAAAGTCAGCTCAAGAAGAGTTGTGTTGAAGGCATTTACCAAGCCGGCTGTGGAGGATGCTCTCTGCTCTAATTGCTTGGCTGCTTTTAAATAAGGTTTTATCCAACGAGCGTAGAGTTTTACTGAATTAACTTGATTTCTAAGATAAACTTTTTCAATTTCAAATCTTTTTCTTAATTCCTGCTCTGATTCTTTTATCCACTTTAAAAACTCTGCAACTCTCTGCTCTAAAATTCTTTTTACTCTGTCGTTTAAATCAATTTTTTTCACATCTTCCAAAGAATTTGCAACCATGAATGCATCTATAATTGTGACATAGTCAAACTGCTGTGCGAGTGCTTTAATGCTTGTATTTCCACGCTTTGCGAAATCAACCTGATCCAGCCAAATTTGTTTTAATGACAGAAAAGCCGCGCCTTTTCTTGCCTTGTCGCTTGATTTTAAATCGTCGTATATTGAAAGTCTTATTTTAAATTCTTTTAAATCATAGACTATGTTTAAAATTGATTTTATAATTGTTCCAGAAGTGCCGAGCATTTTCATTGCTTCTTCCTGCATTCTTGTCAGGCGCGCGCCCATTTCACCGAACTGCGCAGAGCCGGTTGAAGTCACAAAATTGTCAAGAAGTTTTTCTGAATTGTCAAATTCATTATTCACATAATCTAAAATCCAGAAATAAACCGGCTCAAGAGCTTGTGAGAAAGAGTCGTAAACAAGAAGATGCTTTTCTATCGGGTTTTTTGTTCCTTCTAGTTTATAGGGCGTGCCTCCGCGTATTGTAAGCTCTATATCCATGTATTTTGATTCTATTGGCTTTGCTTTTTCAGCCGCAGCTAAATATCCTTTTTCTTTGGATATTTTTTTTATTTGGCTTCTTAATTCCTCGTCGCAGTAAATGTCTGGAAGTATTGATGCTATTATGCTGTGGATGTTGACTGCCATTTTATCCTCTTTTGTTGAAAATAAGAGGAGAGAAGTTTATTTAAAGATTGCTTAAATGTTGTTTGTGATTGTTTGATTGATGGATCAAAAAATAGCCAGATTATTACAATAACTACTACACGACCTGCTTGAAAGTTTTAAATAAAAAATAGCTCTGTAAAGATGATAAAGATAAAAGTATGCCAATTACCTAAGATAAATATGGTATGATAATTATTTTATGTAGTCGTTTTCTAAATAATATTTAAAATTATTTAGTAGATATCCTACTACGATAATAGTAATGAATGTTTAGTTAGATATTAATTGTAATTCAAAATTATTGTCTGCGGGTATGAATAACTGCATTGTTTATGTAACAGGTTTTCGGCAGTTGTCCATTAGAGAACTGCGTTGATTATATGACATTTTGTATGCAGTTCTCTATATATTGAGAATTATA
>CAYJQP010000065.1:0-4727 GCA_964372385.1 Candidatus Woesearchaeota archaeon
TAGAAATTAAACTTCGTGCCTAAATTTAGATAGGATTAGTTTAATTTCATTAAAACCCTAGGAGAAGAGGCCCAATCTTATTAAATAGATAGATTGAACGTCCTCTCCCGGGCAAAAAGAGGTGATATAATTCAGTATACATAAAAGTATTTAAATCTTTCGGTATGTTGTAACTTTTAGATAGGAACTTCAATATTGACTATCTTTTATGTAGTGTCATACTACCTTCTAGTTATGTTTCTACATAATTAATTACTATTTTTAATAAATAATCAAATATAAAAGCTTTATTGTTTTGGAGAATTCATGAATGATAACTTAAATGAGGGGAAAAATAATAAAGTTGGACAGGAGCAGATTCATGGACTGCTTTTCGGCGAGAAATTAAGCTGGCAGGCAATTATTTATGACTTGATAAATACAGAGCAGTTGGATCCTTGGGATATTGATATCTGCGTACTTTCTAATAAGTATCTTGAAAGAGTCAGAGAATTGGAGGAGGCGAATTTTTTTGTTTCAAGCAAGGTTTTGTTTGCGGCTTCTTTGCTTTTGAGGATTAAATCTGAAATTTTATTGAATAGAGATATTCCTGGGCTGGATGACATTTTGTTTGGGAAGAAAGAGGAGAAAAAATATGTTCAAGAGAGGATTGAGCTTGACGACGAGATTCCTGAATTAATTCCAAGGACGCCTCTGCCGAGAACAAGAAAAGTTTCATTGCAAGAATTAATGAGTGCTTTGGGAAAAGCTTTCAAGACAGAGACGCGGAGAATAAAGCGCGTCATAGTTGACAGGCAGAGAGTATTGGATACTGCTGATATTCTGCCGAAACATAGGATTAATTTAAGAGAGCAAATAAATGTGGTGTATAAAAAATTGAAAGGTATTGTTTCTGGAAATGGCGGCGAGAAAGTTGCTTTTTCAAGTTTTGCCGGCGAGAAGACAGATGAAAAAGTGTCTCATTTTATTCCGCTGCTGCATTTGGATTTTCAGCATAAAATTTACGCAGAGCAGGAAAAGTCATTTGATGAAATTTGGATTTGGCTGAAAGAGAAATATATGGAGAAACACTCTGATATGCTTGAGCAGATGAGAAAAGAGGCAGAGGAGGCGATGAAGAAAGATGTGATTGAATTGGCAAAGGAAAGCGAGCTGGAGAAATTGGAGAAGCTGAAGAAGGCGGAGAAGAAAAAATTTGGGAAGAAAAAAAGAGGGAAGAAATTTGATGCTGGGAAATCGGATGAGCTGGAGGATGGAGGATTGGAGGAGAGCGATGACAGAAACACAGAGTGAAGAATTGAGTGTAAAGCAGGTTTTAAATATAGCAGTAAAGAATCATAAAGAAGGAAAATTGAGGGCGGCTGGTTTTCTTTATAAAAAAATTCTGGAAAAATATCCTGAAAATGCGAATGCTTTGCATTTGCTTGGCTTGGTTTTACATCAAGAAGGCAGGAATGAAGAAGCAATTAAGTATGTCGGCAGAGCTATTGAATTAAGTTCTAAGAATGCACTTTTTTATTTTAATTTAGGAATGATTTACGACGAATTGGGAATGGAAGAAAAATCTGCGGAGAATTTTAAGAAAGCATTAGAGATAGATGAAAATTTTGCAAAGGCAGGAATAGCGCATTACAATCTGGGTGTTTTTTATGTAGACAGAGGAATGAGCAAAGAAGCTCTTATGCATTACAATAGAGCGATAGAGTTAGATAAAAATTTTTATGAGGCTCGCTGGAATAGAAGTCTTGCTCTTCTGCATTTAGGAAGATTTGAAGAAGGATGGAAAGAATATGAGTATAGATTCAAGAAGGAAAAGCCAAGCGATTCAAGGATTTTTGGAAGACAGAAATGGGATGGTTGTTCACTGGAAGGAAAAAGAATTTTAATTGCATCAGAGCAGGGATTTGGCGACAATATTCATTTTATAAGATACATTCCATTTGTCAAAAATAAAGGGGGACATGTTATCTTGGAATGCAAGAAAGAGCTTAGAAAATTATTTGAAGGATTTAACGGTGTTGACGAGATAATTGATAAAAAAATAAATATTGTTCCTGATGTCAGATTTGATTTTTACATTCATCTAATGAGTCTTCCTGCAGTATTTAATACAAATGTGGATAACATTCCGAATAAAATTCCTTATTTAAAGGCTAAACAACAACTTGCTGAAAAGTTTAAGAGGCAGTTTTCTAAAAATAAATTTAACATAGGCATAGTTTGGGCAGGAAATCCAGAACAGGAAAATGACAAGAATAGGTCAACGAGATTTGAGAACTTCAAAATTTTCAAGGAAATTCCAGGAATCAAGTTATACTCATTACAAAAAGGCGAGGCGGCTTTGCAGTTGAATGATAAAGAAATAATTAATTTGGAAAGCCAGATAAATGATTTTGCTGACACATCTGCTTTCATAGAAAATCTTGATTTAATTATTTCAGTAGATACTTCAGTGGCGCATCTTGCAGGGGCGATGGGGAAGATGGTTTGGGTTCTGTTGTCAACTGCTTCTGACTGGCGCTGGCTTAGAGAGAGAAAAGATAGTCCATGGTATCCGAGTATGAAATTATTTAGGCAGAAAGAATTGGGCGATTGGGAGCATGTTTTTGAAGAAGCGAGAAGAGAGCTTGTGAATCTTTTGGCTGTTAGGTGAGTTATTCTGCTTGCGCCAGAAAAGATGAGAATAATAGTAAATAGCAGAGTGGAAGCAGTTTTTTATTTTTAGTAATAGGAAATTATTTAAAAGTAATCTTATTAGTATAAAACATGGAATATCTAACACAAATTGTCAGAGGCTACAAGTTTGCATCTGGGACTCTTTCCCAAGTATCAAAAGAAGGTTTTGATTCATTATTTGACAAAGACAGAGATATAGATTTTGATGAAAATTATAAAGGCAGATTTTTAGAACAACTAGGTGCAGTTATCTTTTCTTATTGCCATCCAATAACCTCTAGTCAAGTTGCTCTTACATATCTCCTAAATCGAGATGTAATAGATAAAAAATTTCAAAGGCGTATAGCTGAATTAGAACAAAAAATTGAAGATTTAGAGAAATCAGAACCAATGTTAGAAACAGAATCTGGGGAAAAGCAACTTTGTGAGTTAGTTAAAGAATTATGTGAAGTGACGCAGAATCACCCAGAAGAGTTTAAGGAAGAAATTCATGTGCCTTATGCACAGACAATTGTCGATGAGTTAGCTGATACGATCACCTTGAGCTTTGCTTCGAATTTAAAAACTCCAACAAGATCTTATGGAGTAGGGGATGAGAAAAGAATTGACGAATATATCGTGAGCAAGGAAATTAGATGGCAAGGTATTGCAGCCTTTAATCCAGAGCTACATTTTGAGCATTTTTGGGATAGGGAACATGATATAATATTCGAAAGAACTCGGCCTGCAACATGTATAAATTATAGAAAAAAAGACAAAAAGGTTAGAGGTATTTTTGTGGAGAACAGAGTTCCCTACTTTTTTCATATGGGAAGGTTACATTTGGAATTCGGTATTTTTAAAAGAAATTATTTTTGGGGACGTTAAACAATCTCTCATTTCGAAAGAATACTTGCAAGGGTTTTCGAGCGCCGTCTTTCTATAATGGAATTATGAAAAGCACTTTGGCGAGATTTTTGAGTGAGTTTACGAACAAAAAAAGATTACAAAGTGAGGCGCGAGATTTATATAGCTAAATAATCTCAAAAATATATGAGAATTTGTGAACTTTGTGGAAGAGATGAATCAGTAGTACAGATAACGGATCACCATGTAATAAATGAAGCATATATGCAATCTGGAACAGAACCAATAATTAGAGATTTTTGTATAGAATGTCATACCAAATTTCATAGTAAGCTAAAAGATACTATCCGGTGTATGATAAGGAATCAGCCTGTGCAGCAGACAGTTATAATAGGGACAGCTAACTTGAATCTTACAACAGGTAGCATACAAGACCAATTAGCTTTTCCAGCAAATCCAAAAAATTTATTTGGAATGGACTTCTACAATAAGGAAAGTCGCTTTAAGGAAAACTTTGATTTTTATTTAAGTGACGGAAGTATATTATGTGGAGTTGGGTCTCCCCAAGGTTGGTTTACGTTTGTGATCGCTGAGTGTAAATAAAAACTCAAGGGCTCCCGTAGGGAGCCCGTAAGAATTTAACATTCAATCTCTCTGGGTTGAACCAGCATACAAGGGTATCGCTTCATCTAATTGTCCGTACCTTACCAGACTCCTATAAAGACCACTGTCGGCTAAAGAAAGCTGGCCTCTTTTTATTCCCCGATACTCCTGAAAATGCTCTCTAAAATAATCAAGAGGTGTTTTATGTCCTCGGTAAAGCAAAGTTGGAGGAGATACTATCGCATCAAGCTGACCTAAACGTTGTAATGCTCTGTACAATTTCCTATCTTTCTTTCTTAATTGAGTCTTTGTAAGATTTTTATATTGATTAGAGTTTGCATGAGCATAATCTAGCGGTGTAGAGTATCCTCTAAATGCTGTTTTTGGGATTGCTTGATCTAATTGATTTGTGTTATGCAAGGCCAGATAAAGCACTTGATCAAATCTTTTAAGTTCTGTCCTTGTAATTCCTTTGTATACTTCTTCATTTTGTCTAAAATATGCAAGAGGATTGCCTTGAAATCTTCTTGGTTTGCGTTTATTTTGACTTTTAGGAATAGCCTCATCCATTTGATGCGCTCTTAGCAAAGCTCTATATAATC
>CAYJQP010000066.1:0-4634 GCA_964372385.1 Candidatus Woesearchaeota archaeon
AATAATATATTTATTCAATTCTTTTTGAGATTTGAAAACAGTACCATCAAACATAACTGGACCCCTTTTGCTGCCTATAGCATATGTATGCTTTCCCATTATATTTTAACCTCTAAGTTTTTTGCTAGTTCTTTTACAAACAACTTCATCTATATAAAACTTTTGATACAAACATTTGGATATGCTCTTAATAAGAAGTTTTGATACAAAGATTTTATGAGTAAATATAAGGAAGAAGTTTTGAAAGTTCTTTCAAAAAGTGAGATAAAAAGTACAAATCATGTATTAAATGAGTTAGAGAAAAAAGTTGGAAAAGTTATAAATTGGCATATGCTCCATAGAATATTAAGAGATTTAGAAGATGCTGGAGAAGTTGAAAAATTAAAGGCAAAAGCCGGATTTTTTTGGAGAAGAAAGTAGCATATTTTATTTTAACATCTTTAATTATAATTAACGATCACACACTCAACTTTCAACATCCCTCATTCCCCTCTGCATTTCATTATCAGATAATTTTAAAACATGCAATGTCTTTATTGGTGCATGCGCTCGTAACTCAGCCTGGATAGAGTGCCTCCGTCCTAAGGAGGAAGCCGAGGGTTCAAATCCTTCCGGGCGCATTTTGCATTTTGCGAAGTGGCTTTTGATGGCTTTCGTAAAGCCAAAAGTTTAAAACTCTTATTCTATAAATTATAAAATGCGCTGGTGGTTTAATGGCTAGAATTCCGCCCTTCCAAGGCAGAGATCCGGGTTCGATTCCCGGCCGGCGCATCGCCTTGTAAGATTTTACTGAATGCAAGTCTTGCAACAAGATCTTTTGTAATTAAATTGTTTGGAATTTTGTCTTGAGAATTAGTGTTCCTGACTGTTATCTCGTTAAATCCTAAAGGCGATTGTAAGTATTCTATTCTGTAAGTTACATCGCCGGTTAGCTTATCTTTTTTAGGTGAGCTATAAACCGCAAGACTATTTTCTCCTATATAAAAAATTCTTCTTTTACCATCTTTTTTATTCTTCAAGAGTTTTCTATAAATCATCCTTTTGACAAAATATACCAATTTAAAAGCATTATGGGAATAAATTTAAAAGTCTATTTAATTGTATAAGTTAATGGAAGAACAGAAAAAGAATTGGTATGACAGATGGTACAAGCTTATGCTTCTTCCCCCGATTATTCTTTTTGTAATGTGCCTAATTTATTTAGGCGTTTTTTATAGCGCGCATGGAGACTTTATTTTAAAAGACTCAAGTCTTGCAGGAGGCAGCACAATCACAATAAATGAAAAGATTGATTATATTTCTCTTGAGAATTCTTTAAAGCAAAAATTTGATGATGTAAGAGTCAGAGAAATAAAAGATTTAACAACAGGAGAATCAACAGCAGTGATAGTTGATTCATCTGCACAGCCAGAAGAACTTAAATCTGAAATAGAAGCGATTTTAGGATATCCTCTAAATGAAGAAAACTCAAGTGTAGAATTTACAGGCCCAAACTTAAGCCAGAATTTTTACAAGCAGTTAGTAAAAGCAATTGTATTTTCTTTCATATTGATGTCTTTAGTTATTTTCTTTCTATTCAGAACATTTATCCCGAGCATAGCAGTTATTTTTGCAGCGTTAGCTGATATTATCATGGCTGTTGCATTAGTAAATCTTCTTGGCATAAGGCTTTCTTCAGCTGGAATAGCCGCATTTTTAATGCTTATAGGATACAGCGTTGATACAGACATTCTTCTAACAACGAGGGTTCTAAAAAAATCTGAAGGAAGTGTAAATGAAAGAATTTACAGCTCATTCAAAACAGGAATATTCATGACAATAACTGGCTTGCTTGCAGTCTTGCCTGCTTTTTTCCTGATAACAACTTTGCCTGATTCTTTCAGGCAGATTTTTCTAATATTAGCTATAGGACTGTCTGGAGATATTATAAATACGTGGCTTACTAATGCCAGCATACTTAAATGGTACGCTGATAAAAGAGGAATAAAATGAAGCTAACAATTAGACTCTGGATTTTAATAGTCAGCATTTTACTAGCTCTGCTTATGATTTCTCCGACATTTGAGAAAGGAGTTGTAATAAAAAGCGTTGAGAAAAACTCAACAGCATTTGAAGCTGGATTAAAGCAAGGTATGATAATAAAAGAATTAAATTCCAAAGAAGTAAAATCTTATGAAGATTATACAAGACTAATATTAGAAGGGACTAGAATAGAAAACCTTACAAAATACGAAATAAAAACTAATCAGGGCGATTTTATATTTTTGGACGACAGACTGCCAGAAATAACAGTAGATTCTATACCAAAGACTAAGATTAAAACAGGCCTGGACTTGAGCGGCGGTGCAAGAGCTATTGTGAGACCGGTTGACGTGAAGCTTAGTTCATCAGAACTTGATGATTTAGTCGCAATCACAAATGAAAGATTTAATGCATTCGGCATAACAGATATTGATGTAAGAGCAGTCAGCGATTTAGATGGAAATAAATTTATGCTTGTTGAAGTCGCGGGAGCTACGCCGACTGATTTGACAGAACTCGTCGGAAAGCAGGGAAAATTTGAGGCAAAGATAGAAAATATTAGTGTTTTTGAGGGAGGCGAGAAAGACATTAGAGATGTGTGCAGGAATGACGCAACTTGCGCAGCAGTGACTTCATGCAATCCGGCTCAAGGAGGTTATTTCTGTAATTTTGCATTTACAATTTACTTATCTGGAGAGGCTGCGGAAAGACATGCAGATGCGACTAAAAATCTCTCATTGGATGAAACCGGGCAGTATTTATCTGAAAAATTGTATTTGTATGTAGATGACCAAGAAGTAGATTCTTTATTGATTTCTTCCGGCTTGAGGGGACAAGCAACAACACAAATTTCTATTCAAGGAAGCGGTTCAGGGACTACAAATGAAGAGGCGTTGAAAGACGCGAAAAAATCTATGAACAGACTTCAGACTATTTTAATTACAGGAAGCCTGCCTTATAAATTAGAGATAGTAAAATTAGACACTATCTCTCCATCTCTTGGAAAGGAATTCGCAAAAAATATTAGTTTATTGGGCTTGGCAGTATTTCTTATAGTTTCAATTGCCATTTTTGCTAGATATAGAAAAATAAAATTAACGCTTGCCGTGATATTAACTATGTTTTCTGAAGTCATAATAACATTGGGCATTGCAGCATTCATAAGATGGAACTTGGATGCTCCCGCGATTGCAGGGATTATAGCCGGCATTGGCACAGGTGTCAACGACCAGATTGTTATATTGGACGAATCAGTGTCAAAGTCAGGATATTCATTAAGCATCAAGCATAGAGTAAAAAGAGCTTTGTTTATAATCTTGGGCGCTTTCATGACAATTGTTGCCGCAATGTTTCCTTTATTTTGGGCTGGTGCGGGGCTGTTCAGAGGATTTGCATTTACAACAATTTTAGGAGTCACAGTCGGGATATTAATTACAAGGCCTGCATTCGCAGATATTATAAAGAAGATAATGAAAGATTGAGGTTTTGTATTTTTATATTGAGTAAATAGATTTGTGATTGCAAAGAATGCTTATTAAGACTTTTCTATGATTATAGTAAAAGACATAAGTCTTTCCCTAAGCACAGAAAACTTTTAGTTTTCTGTGCCACCAAGAATGCAATTGTTAGCATTCTTGAGGTAGCCAACGACAAACTGTAGAAATATTTAAGTCGTTGGCTATATTATAAATACTAAATACTATTTTTTTTAATAATTAACGAACTGTTCTGATAATTTTTATTATTTCTTTAATTTCATTATTCTGATTAATAGAATTATCTATATTGATAGACATAATATATTTTGAAGGTTTTTTCTCTTTATGTGGTTTTTACTTTCAATCCCAATCAGTTAATTATATAAATCAAGAAAATGTTTTTAACATAACGAGTTTTATTTATAAAAATGTTACCGAGATGGCATGTTTTATTTGGGGCAATTTTTTCTATCTTAATCTGGATTGTTGCTCCTAAGACGCATATATTGAATATTTTACTTGTGTTCCTTTCTGCATTTTTGATAGATTTTGACCATTATTTATGCTCTGCGCTGAAAACAAAAAAGCTCGGCATTTTTCATTCTTTTGCATATCACAAAGAAATGAAACTGATGGAGAGAAAAGAAAAAGCAAAGGGCATTTACAAGAAAGGTGACTTTCATATTTTTCATACAGTAGAGTTTCATTTGCTAGTTGGATTGCTCGGTATTTTCGTATGGATTGGATTCTTTTATGTTTTCCTTGGAATGATTTTTCATACACTGTTGGATATTTATTCTTTATTGTATGAGGGCTTCATGTATCGACGAGAATTTTTCCTTGTTGGCTGGATTTGGAGGAAGTTGAAGGAGAAAAAGATTTGATTAAATTATTTGAAAAGGGTTTGTATAAAGAAGAGATTAAACTAATCAATGTAGAATAGATAAAAAATAAAGATCAAATAAGTGTTGTCGAGTATATCTTATTATTTTTATAGAAATTATAGAGAACTGCTTTAATTGTGTGACCTTTGTCCGGGTTCTCTAATGGATAACTGCCGAAAACCTATCACCTTAACAATGCAGATGATATGAGAATTCTAAAAGAAAAATAGTTTAAAGTCTGCGGACTTTA
>CAYJQP010000067.1:0-2900 GCA_964372385.1 Candidatus Woesearchaeota archaeon
GTTCTTGATTTAAGTTCAAAAAATTATACAGTTATAGCAAGTTACATTACATTTAGGAAAGTCTTATAAAGTTGATTTTTCTTATTTTTATATTAAAAAAGAGTTACATTACAAAAAGTGGTGTATAAAAGATATATTCGGAAAGGTGGAAATGTTTACGGGCCTTATTTTTATGAGAGCAAGAGAGTTAGCGGTAGAATTGTAACAAATTATGTCGGGGCTGTTGAAGAGAGAACTGAAAAAAATAGAAAGTATTTTTTGGCTGGATTCTTTTTTATTTTTTTATTTGCGGTGATTTTGTTTTTTATGTCTCGCGGGGAGATTAACTCGCCGACAGGGAGAGCGGTTTTTTTTGTTGATAATGAATATGAATATGGGGAGCAAGTAGAGGGAAAGCTAAAGTTTAATTTAAAAAAAGGAGAGTTGATACCTAAAGATACTATTGTTAGAGTTTTGATAGGAAGGGAGAAGAAAGATATTCCATTACGCGAGTTAATTAATGAGGAGGAATTGGCATTTGAAGCTTTGATTTCAGGATTGCCGGGACATGATTCTTACGGGGATTTTTTTGCAGAAGGAAGCAATGTTAAAGGTGAGGGAGAGGGATATGGAGTTACAGGCGAAAGATTTGTTTATCCTGATGTAAGTTTTTCTTTGAGAGTTTCTGGGTATAGGGAAATAATTGAAGAGGAAATTGTTAGTGAAAGCGGTGGGGGTGGTGGAGGTGGAGATGGCGAGGGAGGAGGAGAAGTTCAAGTTATATTATGTCATGTTCCTCCAGGAAATCCTGATGCAGCGACGACGATAACAGTTGGGGAATCTGCTGTAAGCGAGCATTTAGGGCATGGAGATTATTTGGGAGAGTGTGCTGTAAGAGAGGGTGGAGAGGGAGAAGTTGGAGGTGGTGAAGATAAAGAAAGGAAAGATAAAGAAAAGAAAGATAAAGACAAAGGTGAAGGTGCACCAGTAACGGGAGGAGTAGTTCGTGAAGATAGGGATGTTGGAGCTAATAGGGAAGGTGCTGGTGGAGAAGAGGTCGGAGGAGATAAAGTTAAAGAAGAAAAAGAAGATAAAAAGGAAGAAGAGAAAGAAGACGGGACCGAGCAAGGGAAAGATAAGACAGAGAAGGATGAAAAGAGCGATGAAGAAAAAGGAGGAGAAGTGAAAGATGGAGAAAGTGAAGAAGACGAAGTTGTTTTATGCCATGTTCTCCGACGAGGAAAGGCAAAAAATGAGAGGACAATAAGAGTTAATGCAGAAGATGTAAATGAACATTTAAGACGTGGAGATTATCGCGGAGCGTGCAAAGTTGACGACACAGCAGAGGAAGATGAGAAAGCAGTTGAAGAAAGTGAAGAAAGAGGCAATAGAGTTGAGTTTGTTAGTTTTATTGTTGAAGGAAAAACAAGTTTTGGAAATGATTTTGTTTATGAGTTGGAAGATTGGCAGGAGGCAGAGATTGTTTCTGATAGCGTCAGGATAAAAGGTAAAGATGTTTTTGATGGCGTTGTTTCTTTGGGTTTTTCTGATAATTCTGCGAGAGTATCAACAAAATATTCTGTTAGTGAAAGAGGTTTTGGCAAGGAGTATTTGGGAGATGAAGTTTTGGAGCTTAATGTTGATTTAGAAAAATTTGAACTGGGGGCAAAGGGGAGAAATTTGAGAGTTTTACTAATGTATAATGGAGCAGAATTATTGTCTTTTGAGAGAGGGCTTTTAGTTGATATTGCTGATGAAGAACTTGTTTTGAAGAGCGGTTTGAGTTTGATTGAAGACATACCATTAATAAAAATAGCTCCGGACAGCTCTGTTGGGATTGATTTGAGCAAGTATTTTGCTGGAGCTGAAAGATATGAATTTAAAGTAAAGGATATTGAAGTGGAATTTGCTGGCGATAAAATGATTTTGACACCTAATGTTGAATTTTCTGGGGCGAGAAAAGGAAAAGTTATAGCTTATTCTGGCGAGGAAAAATTAAAAAGCAACGAGTTTGGCATTTTGGTTTCTTCAGGGGCGATTTCAATTTCAACTTCAAGAGAGAAAATAAGAGTTGGCGAGCGTGTTAAATGGAAAAAGGAGGTTTCTTTGGAAAATCCGGAGAAGGTTAGCGTTGAACTGCCCCTTGAAGCAGAGGAGATTAGTGTTAAGGAGGTCGTTGACGGAGTTGAAGGAGATGCTAGTGTAGTTACAGGCAGTGTTATTTTAGGAGATGTGAGTTTGAATGTTGATTTATATAATGAGCCGAGAATTATTAAGAAGACTAAAATATTTTTTAAGAAGTTGTTTTCTGGCTTGACAGGGCGTGCGGTAACTGAAGACGGAGCCGATAGTGGAAATAATTTTATTGAGGTTGTTTTAGAAGGCGATGCTAAAGAATATTTGATTGAGTATTATACTGAAGCTCCGAAGGCATTTGAGGAAGAAGAGAGATTTGGAAAGAGAGTTGTTGTTTCTGGACCGGATGGACTGGAGTATAGCGATGTAATTGCTTTTACGCAATTAAGCAATAGGATTCCAATTGAACGCGCAGATAAAATAAAAGTTTATTGGCATAATTATGATGTTGTTGCTGAAGTTAAAGATGTTGAAGAAATTCCTGAAGAAGCTATAGTTGGAGTTGAAGACAGCGACGAGGCTGTTGAATTGGAGAGGGCAGAAGAAGTTAATGAGTTGGAGAAGGGAGGTGAAGGGGGAGCTGATGTGGCGAGTGAAACTGGTATTGTTGATGAAGGGGTTTCTGATGAAGTCTCTGGGGGCGAGGGAGTTTTGGGAGAAGAGAGCGGAGATGTTGCGGATGGAACGGAAACTGCTATTGATAAAAAAAATAGAAAAGATGATAGAGGAAGAGGTGTTAGTGGAAGGGCAATAGATATTGATATTCCAGATGAAAATCAGGGAGA
>CAYJQP010000067.1:3000-4586 GCA_964372385.1 Candidatus Woesearchaeota archaeon
GGAGATTTGCAAGTTGGAGAGGGTGGCGAAGAAATTGTAGATGCTGGTGATGGAGTTATTTTAGACGAGAATTTTGATAATGTGGAATTTCTTGAAAATTCTGAAACGGGAGGACAATATGCGAGACAAGAAGTTCCATTTGATGCATATGATTTAGACGAAGATGGAAAGATAGACTACATAGAATGGGTTGTTCCACACTTGAGCAATCAAACTTTTGAAATAATTGAGATTACAAAGGCAGAACATTTGGATGAAAACAGGAGTTTTATAAGTGATATTTATGAGGAAGTTAGTGCTTTGGATGGTAATTGGTCTGAGGAGATTAATTCTTCGCATTATGTCAGAGTTACATTTGAAGTGAATTTGACTTCTGATAGGGATATTACTGTTTACGCAAGAAGCAATTATAGCAATATGAGCATTGAGGTTTATGAATTTAATGGGAGTGAGATTATTGCTTCTTTTGGTAATATATTGAATGATTCTAAATACAAGGTTTATTTAGATGGGAGTAGTGGAAACGGTTTAAGTAACAAAAGCCAGGATGTTTTTGATTTGAAAATTGTTGGAGAGAACGGAAGTATAGAATTCGATTATATTGTTGATCCGTTATTTGGGGGTGCGAATATTTCATTTATTGCTGCGACATTAGCAGATGGCACAAACACAACAAGTACTAATATTGAAATTAATGTTTCTATAAGTAATATTACTAGTTTAGATGAGATCAAGTTCAACTGGAATAGGACGAACTACACAATTTACAATGATTCTTTGTTGGTGATGTATAACTTTGACAATATTTCTGCTCTTGGTGATAATTTGACGACGGCTGTTGATGTTTCAAGTTATAGTAGGAATGGGACATGCTGGCAGAGTGGATATGGAGTTAATTGCAACTGGACAGTTGGAAAATACGGAATGGCGCAGGGATTCAATGGAACAAATCAGAGCGTTTTATCACGAACAGGCGATATTCTTGGAGGTTCTAAAAGTATGTCTCTTACAGCATGGACTAGATTGGCGGCATCTGATGCTGGTTCTATTGACGATCATATTGCAGCTTATTCTGGAGGTGTGTTAAATATTGCTGTGCTCGCTTGGGCAACTGACGAAGGATTTGATTTTACATTTACAAATAATTCTAATAATGTTTTTACAGCTGATGCGAATAGTGCTAATACTGATGTTGGTGTGTGGCATCATCTCGCTGGAGTTTATAATGGGAGTAATATTTTGCTTTATGTTGATGGTGTTCTTCAGACTGATAAGCCGAATGTTACAGGACCTGTTAGCATTGTTGCGAATTCAAACTTTACTGTCGGAGCAGGGCGAAGTGGAACTTCTTTTTATTTCAACGGCACAGTTGACGAGGTAAGGTTATGGAACAGGTCTTTGACAACTGCCGAAGTTGAAGAGATTTATTTCAGCAATTTGAATAAATACAATGCAACGCAATGGTATTTGTATGTGAATCAATCGCGGAATGCGACTGCAGGATTGAGTGAGGGACCTTATACTTATTTTGCTTCTGCTGGAGATAACAGCGGAAATGCAAATCAGACAGAGACGAGGACCGTGAC
>CAYJQP010000068.1:0-4541 GCA_964372385.1 Candidatus Woesearchaeota archaeon
AGATGAATGTGAATATGGAAATAAAAGATAAGGTATATGGAAAGGTAGTAGTCAAGGATAAGGTTTTGATAGAGCTGATTAACTCCAAAGCTGTGCAGAGACTGAAGGGCATTTCTCAGTTTGGAATGCCAGATGAATATTATCATAAAAAAGGTTTTTCTAGGTATGATCACTCTGTTGGTGTAATGATTTTAGTAAAGAGATTGGGCGGAAATCTAAAAGAGCAAATTGTTGGGTTGTTACATGACGTTTCCCATACTGCTTTTTCTCATGTTACTGACTGGTTTTTAGGCGATCCTACCAAAGAAGATTATCAAGACAGCAAACTATTAGAATTTATTAAAAATTCTGATGCCTTAGGCATTTTAGAAAAATATGGCTTTGATTGTGTTGAAGTGGCTGATATAGAATCTTTCTCTTTGATTGATAAATCTTCTCCTGATATCTGCGCTGATAGGATTGATTATAGTTTGAGGGAAATAATTTTAAATGGGAGAAAAGAAGATGTTATTTTTATATTGGGCGCTTTAATCAATAATCAGGGAAATATTGTTTTTAAGGACGAGATTGCTGCTAATTTATTTTCTAAATTTTATTTAGAATTGGAAAAAGAACATTGGGGGGGTGCTGAGGCGAGGGCAAGATATCATGTTATGTCGAGTATTTTGAAAAGAGCAGTTGATAAAAATATTTTATCTGTGAAAGATATTGAGCAGGGGGAAGATTATAATATAATAAATATTTTGTTAAGAAGTAATAATTCTTATATTTTGAAAGGACTAAGTTTGTTAAGGGGAAATTTTATTGTTCGTGAATCGCAAGCCGATAACTTTGTCGAGTTAAAGAAAAAATTTAGATATGTTGATCCTATTGTTGTTTCTGGTTCGAAAAGATTGAGCGAGTTAGATTCGGATTATGGAAATAGTTTGAATTCTGTTAAAGATGAATCTTTATTTAGTAAGCGCGTAGTTATTGAGGGATGGACACCATGAACGTGAAAGAGCATTTTAAACAGATACAGAAGGGAGTTGGAAGATACTACAGCATTGCACGTGAGGCTCGGCGGAAGGGAATTGATCCTGTTGCAGATGTGGAAATACCAGTGGCGATGAGCTTGGCTGAAAAGGCAGTTGGGCTGATTTCAACTTTATATCCGCAGATAAATGACAAGAGGATTGTGAATAGGATTTTGGAATTGGAGAAAGAATTTGGGAGTTTGAATCCTGCGATTGCTTTGATTATTGCAGAGGAGATTGCGAAGGAGAAATTTTGCAAGTTTAAGGATTTCAATGAAGCGATTCAGGCAGGAATTAGGGTGGCGATGTCTTATATGACACTAGGAGTTGTAAGCTCTCCTATTGAAGGATTTGTTGAGCTGAAATTTGGCAAGACCGTAAGTGGAGAGGATTATTTCAAACCATATTATGCAGGACCAATTAGAAGCGCCGGCGGAACAGAAGCTGGTTTTTCATTAGTTATTATTGATTATTTGAGAGAAATTTTTGGATATGCGAAATATGATCCGATAGAAGAGGAAGTGAAGAGAGGAGTTCATGAGAGCTATATGTATCATGAGAGGGTGACTAACTTGCAGTATTTGCCTCGTGAGGAGGAGATTGAATTTTTAATGAAGAATGTTCCTGTGCAGATTGCAGGAGACCCGAGCGCAGATTTTGAAGTTTATAATTATAAAGATTTGAAGAGAGTTGAGAGTAATATTATAAGGTCTGGATTTTGTTTGGTTTTGAACGAGGGGCTTGCGCAAAAAGCGCCGAAGATTTTGGGAAGAATAAAGAAGCTTAGAGAAAAAGGGTTTAAGTTAAGCGACTGGGATTTTCTTGAGGAGTTTGTTGCGCTGCAGAATAAGCTGAAGAAGAGCCAAGGAAGCGGCGGAGGAGGCGGAGCGGTTTATATTAAAGATTTGGTTGCCGGGAGGCCTGTGCTAGGGCATCCGTCAAGAAGCGGGAGTTTTAGATTAAGATACGGGAGAGCGAGGAATACGGGATATTCTGCCCTTGGTTTGCATCCTGCAACAATGAGAATTTGCGGAGATTTTATTGCTGTTGGAACGCAGTTGAAACTTGAGAAGCCGACGAAAGGATGCACTATTGCGGCTGTTAGTTCAATTGACGGGCCGATTGTTAAATTTAGAGACGGAAGCGTTAAAAAACTGAATGAGGAGAGAGAAGCGAGAGAGAGATATAAGGATGTAAAGGAGATTTTGTATTTTGGAGATTTGCTTATTCCTTATGGAGATTTTATGAATAGGAATCATGTTTTGGAAAAAGCAGGATATGTTGAGCAGTATTGGACTGCAGAGTTGAGGGAAAAAGGCGGGGAGGTGAAAGAAAAGGGCGGGGTGAATACAGGCACAGATATTGGTGCAAGCCTAGATGAAGATACTGTCGAGAATACAGGAGCGAACGCGATGAGCGTTGGATTTGATGAGGCGGTTAAATTATCAAAGAAATTTGGAATTGCTTTGCATCCTAAGTTTATTTTTTATTGGAACCAAATTAACTATGAGGAATTTTTAGGGTTTGTTGACTGGCTCGGGCATTGTGAATTGAAGGAAGGGAAATTGGTTTTTCCTTATGATTCAACAAGTAGAGAGAGGTTTGTCAAGGGAAAGAGGGCTTTGGAGCTATTGGGCGTTGAGCATAAAATCAGCGTCGAGTTTGTTGTCATAGAGAAAGAGAACAGCAAGGCACTATTGTTCAATTTAGGAATTGAAGAGTTTGACGATGGAGAATTAAATGGGAGAATTGACAGAGTGAGCGAGAGATTAAAAGAGCTTAAAGAAGAAAATTCCGGCGAGGACGTTTTAGGGAGCGTTGATAAATTGTGCAGTGTGGAAATAAGAGACAAGGCAGGAACTTTTATAGGCGCGAGAATGGGAAGACCAGAGAAGGCAAAACTTAGAAAATTAACCGGAAGCCCGCATGTTTTATTTCCTGTTGGAGAGGAAGGAGGGAGATTGAGGAGCTTTCAGGCGGCGATGAATTTGGGATATGTGAAGGGAGAGTTTCCTAATTTTTACTGCAATAACTGCAAGCAAGAAAGAGTTTATGGAAAATGCGGAGAGTGCGGAGAGTTTTGTGTTAAGGGAGAGGAGAAATTTAGCGAGAAGAGAATTGATATAAGAGAGTATTTTGATAAAGCAAAGAAAATTACAGGAGTGAGAATAGAGGATATTCCAGTTGTTAAGGGAGTTCGAGGGACAAGCAACGCAGAGCACGATTGCGAGAATTTGGCAAAGGGCATTTTGAGAGCAAAGTATGGATTGCATGTAAACAAGGACGGGACGATAAGATACGACATGACAGAAATGCCGATAACTCATTTCAAGCCGAGAGAGATAGGAACCAGCTTTTCAAAATTGAGAGAGCTGGGATATGAGAAAGATGTTAACGGCGGAGTTTTGGTGAGTGATGAGCAAACAGTAGAAATTTTTCCGCATGATGTAATTTTGCCTGCTTGTCCCGATACCTTGGACGAAAGAGCAGATGATGTTTTATTGAAGATTTGCAATTTTGTTGACGACGAGCTGGAGAGAATTTATGGCTTGAAGAGATTTTTTAATTGCAAGTCAAGAGAGGATTTTGTAGGTGTTTTAGTTGCCAATATTGCACCGCACATCTGCACTGCTGTTGTTGGGAGAGTGATTGGATTTTCAAAGACGCAGGTGTTTTTGGCTTCTCCTTACATGCATGCGGCTATGAGGCGCGACTGTGATGGGGATGAATCAGCTTTTATGTTATTGATGGATTTGCTGTTGAATTTTTCAAGGAAATTTCTGCCGGCGCATAGAGGAGGAACGCAGGATGCTCCTTTGGTTTTGAGTTCGTGCATAAAAGCAGGAGAAGTTGATGACATGATTTTTGATTTGGATGTTTCGCAGGAGATTTCATTAGAAGTTTATAGAGCCGGTGAAGCGAAGAAGAATCCGGACAGTGTGAAAATTGAACAAGTTAAGGGAAGACTTGGCGGAGAAAAAGAGTTTCATGACTTGTTTTATAGCTATGATACAGATGATGTAAATTCAGGGCCGATGTGCTCTGCTTACAAGAGTTTGCCGACGATGAACGAGAAAGTTGACAAGATGATGGAATTATGTAAAAAGATAAGGGCTGTTGATATTACGGATTTGGCGAGATTAGTGATAGAGAGGCATTTTATCAGAGATACGAGGGGAAATTTGAGGAAGTTTTCAATGCAGCTCTTTAGATGTGTTAACTGCAATTTGAAATTCAGGAGACCGCCATTAGGAGGGCAGTGCACGAAATGCGGAGGGAAACTGATGTTTACAATTTCAGAAGGGAGTATTTTGAAATACATGCAGAAGGCACTGGAGTTGGCGAGAGAGTACAAAGTTTCTGCGTATTTGTTAGAGAGCTTGGAATTGACAGAGATGTACATTCAATCAATTTTTGGGAAGGAGAAAGAGAAGCAGGAGAGCATTGGGAAATGGTTTTGAAAAGTATAGATTAATCTTTCCGCAAGAAATCCTTGGCTTTCAAGCCAATGAATGAATTGCGGTA
>CAYJQP010000069.1:0-4460 GCA_964372385.1 Candidatus Woesearchaeota archaeon
TTTACTTGCATGCAGGTAAAAATATATTTTAGTATATAAAACTATTTCTCATTGATTATCTTCCAATAAATTCTTTCTAAATTACCATTATAGTCGAATGGCTCAAAACCTTCAAGAAAAATTGATATGTTACTAAGCCGATCAAGTTGATTATAAACATTTAATTTAAAGACCGCCATATCTGGCAATTTGTCTCTGCTGAAATTCAGTCTACTCTCTAAATAGCAAAGCCCACTCTCTTCGCCAAGTCATTGAAATGAGAGACTTAAAGCAGTCCCTTCAGTCTTACATCCATAACAAAAGAACTCATTAGATTGAGGCTTCAAATAAAAAGAAGGGCTTTTTTCTTTATGAAAATGGCATAATCCAAACCATTTAGTTCCGTTTTTTTGTTTTTTTATTCTATCTCCAAAAAATTCAAGCCCAATTTCAAGAATTGATAACTCCCTACATCTAAAATCTAAATCTCTTTCTTTTTCTCCCATCTTACAATTTATCAATCTCCTCCGCAACTTCAAAATCTTTCTCTGTCAAGCCCCTCGCATAATGCGTTGTCAAGCTAATTCTCACATTATTGTAATTTATCAATAAGCCGGGATGATGGTTCTGCTTTTCAGCAATTTCAGCAACTTTGTTAACAAACTCCATTGCTTCCTTGAAATTCCCAAATGTTTTATGTTTCACAATAGAATCGCCTTCTAAAGCCCAATCTTTCAGCTTAGACATTCTCATCTGAATTTCTGATAAATTCATCATATAAAATTAAGATATAAGAGATTAATAAAATCTTCTATCAACTAAGCAAAAACCTCATACAAAACTAAAATCATCAAAACAATCTAAATCAAAATATAAAACTTCATCCGAATACTAAATTTAAATCTCTTCCATCTTTTTTCATATCTAAAAACTCTTTTTTCTTTCTTCTATTTTGAAGGTTATTCTTTTTCATTTTCTAAATTCCTCCTCCAGTCATATCACATGCACAATGTTGAACTTCAATACAACATTGAAATCTACAACCTTCTCTTCTTGGTCTTCCACATTTATAGCAATGTTTTGTATGAGCCTTCTCTATTCTTCTATGCCTTCTAAATGTTCGTCATCCATTATCCAACTAATCTCCTATTATATCTAACTCCATCAAGCACTCGCTTAAATGTTCTTTTTATTGTCATTTTATTTTAAGCCTCTTTTTTAGGCGAGATTCACAAGAAATTAAAGCTTTTTAATATTTCTATACAAAATTGGCTTCTATTCTATACATTATAATATAGAAACATTTATAAATTATATTTAGTATTATTTAATATGAAAAAAGAGGAGGTGATTTCTTATGGTAAGCAGAAAAACAGCAGAACAGATTAAAGAAGAAATACTCTCTCATCTTAAAGAGAGACCTCTTTCTATTGAACAGTTAAGAATAAAGATAGAATCTAATTGGTCAACAATAAATAGATATTTAGACGAATTAAGCAAAGAAGGAAAAGTTAAGGAAATAATTTCAGCAGATAAAGCAAAAATATATCAAAGATTATTTGAAGATACATATTTTGATATTCCTCTAACTGATGACGAGAGGAAAAAATTTAGAACATTATTTAGTTTAATTACGCAGGAATATAAATCTAAGAATATGACCCCTACAAAAACTCATTTTGCTAAATGCGCAGTTCATGTTATAAAAAATGAAGAATCTGGCTTATCTGATTTACCAACAATCTGGTATCTTTATGGACTAATTCCTCAAATGATTGCAGATCCAAGTCAAGATTATCAAGAAGAAATTAATTTAGAACATAAAATAAAAATTAAAAATTTGATTAATGAATATATTGGTAAAAATAGTGGCAAACCTTCTAGACAAATACAAAGAGAGCAACATGAAGAGTATAGAGAGATATTATATAATTTGTCAGATAAGTTTTTTATAATAGTAAATAAACAAAAATTTGAAAATGAAGAGATTTTAGAAGTATTAAATAATTTCTTTATTGCCTGCCCTATTGATAAAGATTTTCCAGAAATATTTAATTTTACTGAAAAAGTAATCTCCCTAATCAGAAAATTAGCCATGATGGGAGTTAGATTACAAGATTATAGGAAAGAGATACTATTAACTTTTGATTCTCTTTGGAAATTTATTGCTTTATATAAGCTTTACAAAAGCAGAACTATCGGAAAGAATGCTATAAATAAAGAGATTTTATTAAAATTTTATATAGGTAATGCTTTAGAGTCAAGAAAAGAAAGTTTGCAAGAATCTATATTGGAATTAAATTCAGTTTATATAGACAAACTTAATAAATTTAACCCAGAATCTGTAAAATTATCAAAAGAGACTCAAGAAATTAGAGAAATAATGGAAGACTGGACTGGAGAAGGTTAAATGATTAAAGATAATTTTTTGGATACAAATGTAATATTTAATTACTCAAATTATATTAATCAAAGTCCTAGTAGAATAATAAAAAAGTGTTACCTTTTTATAAAAAATAAAAAAGGGAGATTTATACTCTGCGGAGCTGTTCTAGAAGAGTTGTCAAACATAATTATTAAAAGGGCAAATTTGCATAAAGCAGTAATCAAGAAAATCAAAGACGAAGATTTTTCTTTTGATAGCCTATTATCTAATAAAGACATTCCATTTGCTAAAAAACTTTATGAAAAATTAAAGAATAAGAGAATAGACGTGGTCTCTGCCGAACTAGCAAGAGAAAGGGATCTATCAGACATATCTATTCAAAAATTTCTAAAAATACAAGTAGACGAGAGAGTAATTCCGATTGAACAAATATATACCAACCTTGTTAATAAACTTCATGACATAATTCCAAATCATGCAGATTGTAAAATTCTTGCAAGCGCCATACAGCTTCAAAATATAAGAGAAACTTTTTTATTTGTAACTGCCGATGGAAGAGATTTAAGCCCAAACGGGTACGATTACTTAAAAGAACATTTTGAGATAAACTATCCAAAAGAAAATTATAAATTTCCAGAGTTGTTGAACTTAATGTTTTCAGATTAATCATTTATACAACTTTTCTTCTAATTCGTTAATCATCTTCTTATAACATTTGATTCCGTCGGAAATGCACAACAACAGCACCAATCACAGCTCCAATCGTGTTGAAAACCAAATCAAGAGCAGTATTATAATACCCTCCAACACCAGTTTCAGAGAATAAAACTACTGCGATAAATTCAACAATCTCGTTCAAAGCTCCGAGCCCCATGCTCACAGCCACAATCAAAGAATAAATAACCTTATAATTTGTTTTTTGATTTAAGTAAGGCTTCAATAAATGCCAAGCCACAAGAGTTGTCACGCCGAAGCCGAAAGCATGCACAAATTGGTCAAATTTTAAAACAAAAGTATCCCCAATATCGAACAATCTAATCATCTCCCAACCGTATAAAACTCCCCCTCCAATTCTTATGCCTCCGCCAGCCATATGCAGAAGCCCCCACAAAGTCAAGCCCCACAAAATCAAATAATCAAACTTGCTTTTATGCAATGTTCCTGCAATCAAGAAAAAGAAAAAAAGCAGGACAGCAACATACCATAAAAATTCAAAATTTCTTATGCTGATGTAATAAATTGCAAAAGCCAGCACATAAGCCAAAGTAAACAAAATTAAAAACCACTCGCCTCTTTTTAGTTTCATAATCAAGCCTCTTTTTATATTTAATCTTCAAGTATTATTAAATCTATTGAAGTCAGGATATTGCTACTTAATTAATGAGGCCTGTGACAATAGACTAAATTTGTCAGATAATTGTCTTTAGTATTTTGCTAATCTCACCTAGGATAAAAATCTCAACTTAATGATTACCAATAAATAATTATTGGCAATTTAGAAATTTGCGAATCATCTGCTTATTTTACAGTAATGAAGTCAGCAAACCCCCCCATGCTTCTCATGATATTTCTGATGATACTCTTCCGCCCTAAAAAACTTACCAGCTTTAACAATATTAGTAACAATCTTCTTTTTCCCTAGTCTCTTCTGCCAAGTTTTCAAGGATTCTTCAGCAATTTTTTTCTGCGAGTCATTTAAATAAAAAATCGCGCTTCTGTATTGCGTTCCGACATCAACTCCCTGTCTGTTCATCTGCGTCGGATCATGATTTTTCCAGAATAAATCCAATAATTCAGAATAACTCACAATATCCGAATCAAACTCAACTCTAACAACTTCAGCATGCCCGGTTTCATCACTGCACACATCTTCGTAGCTGACACTCTCTCGACTTTCATCACCACCCATGTATCCAACTTCTGTCTTTGAAACTCCTTTTACTTTAGAAAAAGCTGCTTCGCTGTGCCAAAAACATCCCATGCCAAAAATTGCAGTTTCTTTTTTCATATAGTAATACAATAGTTTAAATTAATAAACTTAATTATTAATTCTATAAAGTTTCTGAAATTATCTATGTTGTTAATATTCTTTCAG
>CAYJQP010000070.1:0-4441 GCA_964372385.1 Candidatus Woesearchaeota archaeon
CCAAAATAGAAATGTTTAAATAATATAATGAACTATAGTCTGCTATGGCAACAACAATCCAAATAAGCCCTACATTACAGCAAACCTTAGCGCTAAGAAAGCTGTATGAAAAAGAAACATACGAAGAAATAATATGGGACCTAATAGAAGATGCAAAAGAATTATCAGAAGAAACTAAAAAAAATATAGAAAAATCTGAAAAAGATATAAAAAAAAGCAGAATTTCAAAATGGGAAGATGTTAAAAAGAGGTTAAAAATAAATGTATGAAATCTTCTTTACAAAAACAGCAGAACAACAATTGAAAAAACTTCCAAAAAACATAAAAAATGAAATTGGCTCTGCCCTTGAAAGAATAAAAATTAGGCCTTTTTCTTATATAAAAAAATTAAGAAATAGCAGATATTACAAACTAAGAGTAGGAAGATACAGAATAATTCTAGATGCTAATCCAATAAAACTAATTATCTTGGTAATAGAAATAGGCCATAGAAGTGAGATTTACAAATAATTCAACTCTCCAAAACCCTCTTCAAAATCTCCATCGCTTTTCTCTTGTCAATCCTCTCGCCAAGCTCTTTAATCACCAAGCCCATGTAAGCATTCTCTCTCAATCCCGGCTTTTCCTTAGCAATCCTCCTGATTTTCTCCTCTAATTCATCATCTCCAGCTTTCTCAACTTTCAGCGCCTCTCCAATTTTCTTCCCATTCAAAATATTCCACAAAACATCTTTAACATGTCCTTCGTCTAATTTCCCATCTCTAACGCGCTCCAAAACCTCTTCCAAAATTCTTTCATTTAATTTATTCTTAATCTCTTCAAAACTCTCCCCTAATTTAGAAGCAAACTCCTGTCTCCACAAAGTCACCATCTTGCCGACTAAATTCGCGTCTTTAATTCCAACTCTCATCAAAACACTAAATTCACCCAAAAATCCTCCACTCAATACCAAATTAATCAGCTCTTCACTCAATCCCTTCTTCCTCAACTCGTTCCTAATCTCGTCCTTTAATCTCGGTAGTTCTTTTTTTATTCTATTAATCCTATCTCTTGAAATTCTTAACAAAGGCAAATCAGTTTCAGGATACATCCTCGCCTTCCCCGGCATCGGCCGAAGAAATTCAGTCGCACCAGAATCCAAAGCATTTCTAACCTCTCCTTCTTTCTTTCCTTTCTTCAGCTCCTCAATTTGCCTCTCAACTTCCAGCTCAACTGTCCTAATCATCATCCTCGGCTCCTGAAAACCCTTAATTTCAACTCTATTATATCCCTTAATATTAATATTCAAATCCTGCCTTATTGTGCCAATCCCTCGCTTAACGCGGCAAGCCCGCAGAATCTCGCCCAATTTCAAAGCAGTCTCCCTAACTTGCTCCGGTGTTTTCATATCAGGCGCAGTTGAAATTTCAACTAAAGGAATCCCCAATCTGTCTAATCTATAAACCACTTCTTTGCTTTTTTTATCTTTTGAAATCAGCCGAGCAGAATCTTCCTCAAGAGCAATCGTCGCTATTCTGACTTTTCCAAAAGAAGTCTCAACAAATCCTGAATGCGCAATCAAAACAGTTCTCTGAAATCCGCTGGTGTTGCTCCCATCAATAACTGTCTTTCTCATAATCTGTGTTGCAGGATAAATCTCGCAGTTCAAAAGCAGGGCAATTTGCAAAACAATATCCAATGCTTCCTCATTTATCCCGTCAGGAGGAGATTCATCATATTCAACAAGACAAGTGGTATCAAAATAGCCTTCATAATAGAATTCCTTATCCAAAAAAGCTTCATGAGCAACAGCAACATCTATCTCCCCTGTTTCACCGGCAACAGCATGCAACTTTCTTTTTATTGTCTTATCTGGCTTATCACTCCTAAGAAAAGAAGGACACTTACAGAATAATTTACTGCCTGCGTCTAATTGTTGGTGTACTTCTAAACCTGCCCTGAATCCAAGCTTATTATAGTCCATCATCAAAATTATACCCTCTCCTTTATAAGTTTAGGCTCTGACTCAATGTAGTAATTAAAAAAATCTCTTAATACTCCACTACAAAAAATAGGCTCGTTCTTACAAGTATAAACCGGTTTTATATCAAATATTCTTTCAACCATTGTCAATAATCTATTAAAATCCTCATTAAAAGATATTATATACGCTTTAGAGAAAGTTATTCCTCCATATCTAAGTCTAACAAACTTAGCTATTTTTAATAAGTCATTAGTTAAATATAAAGGCAATTTGATAGAGTTATTTGAACCCTTGCCCTTTTTGAATCTAAGACTATTGATAGTTTTTAATATCTCTCTATCAGAAAGAGCTTTATTTCTTAAAAATGAAACTGCCTCTTGAAGTCTTACGTTTTCTGTCTGATGATATTTAATGTCACCGTAGACCCTTAATAATTTAACTCCTTTATATAAAAATACAGTATTATCAAAAATCTCGGTATAATTTATTAGTTCTCCATTCTTACCCATATTAATTTTATTTTGCTTAAAAAAGTCGCTATCTTTTAATTTTTCCTTTAATAGTTTTAATTTTAATGGGTGATAAAATCCTATCTTATTAGCAAAATCTCTGAAAGAAATACTTCTTATAACTATAACATAAGAATAATCATCTCCTCTTTTTGAAGAGTAACAGGAAAAATAGATATTATTTCTATTTAAAAAATCCGCAAAAGATGAAATTATAAAATTGCTCATAGATTCAACAGATATTTTTCGAGATTTCCTAGCTATAGAGCCATCACCGTCTAAATACCCTCTCCAAAAGTCAACTTCGTATTTAGAATTCTTATAATTTTTAGGTATGTCTATAATCCTTGACTTATCTCCTGGCAGAAAACGGAATATATTAGTAAAAATATCTGTTAAATTTTTATCTTCAAAATAGAGAACATACCTATTACCCCTAGACTTTAATAAAGGCAACTTTTTATCCAAAAAATTCTCAAGAATACTTTTAATATGCGAAAGATGTTCAAAAGAATATTTTAATTCACTTTTATAAGGAGATCCGTCAGTAAATTCAAATCTATATCTTTCCTTATTTTTATAAAAACATCCATCAGCCATAAAATTCCCGATCAAATAAGCAAACTCCGGACTATTAATTTGTAAATTCATTAAAAAAAAAGAGCTATACAAATTTATATATCTTACTATTTCATCTAGCTCAACTAATCAAAAACAAGCAATTTCCGCCGAACTTCATAATCTGGCTTCTCGCTCCGCAAAAACGACGGCGTTCTGCTGAAAAGCTTTCCGGTATCAATCTGCTGGTGTATCTCAATCCCTACCTTCAATCCCGATTTTGAATAATCCATCTAAGTTAAACAATAAATTAGTTATTAAAATTATCTTCTTTCAGTCTGAAAAAGAGTAGCCACCTTTTCATTAAACAAAGCTCTAATCTCCGGCCTTAAAAATGCACTAGTTAAATCTTCTTTTTTGTACTCCTTAACATCTCTCAAAATATCATCAACTGCTGCTCCAACAACATTTTCAAAATCAAAGCGCTTCCCGTGGGCTCGTAAATTTTGAGCTACTTTAATCAATCTTCTTCTTGTAGTATATCTATCAATGCCTTCCTTGCTGTCATCCAATTCTCTGAATTCAGGATTAAAATATTTCTCCATACGCAATCCTTCTTTGAAAGAATCGTCATATTTATGAATAACAATTCCCTCTCTAGAGTCGTCGTAAAAATCACTTTTGCCGGCAACTAATTCATTTGCTATATCCTTTTTTATATTTCCTCTTCGCAAAATAGGCAGTCTAACGATATCCTCTCCTATGTTTAAAGAGTCAACAACAACATCAACTTCATCTGGATGTAAATATTTTCCTTTATTTCTGTCAAACACTCCTAAAAGAAAAAATCTCCCCATATATTCAGAATTATAACAAATATGCCCAAACCCGTAGTGCGTCCACTCGCCGCATAAAATTTTATCTTCTTGTAAATTCTGAAGGTTTGGAGCTGAGTAAGTCCAATTAAAAAAGTTCAAAAAATAAAAGGAACTTAAATTTCCTGATGTTAATTTTCTAGATCTAGCATAAGGAGCAAGAATACCATCTTCCTTTCTAACTGAACAATTTCCTCCATCAATCTTCTCATATACAAAAAGACCTCTATGTGAACGTTCTTCTCCGCTATATTCGCGTACATGCATGAACTTAAAATTTCTCCCGGTATTATCTGCTGTTTCTTGAGTCATCTAACTATACTCCCTCGTATTAAATGCCTGAAGATAATCCCTATAGGAAACACCTTCTGGCCGCGTAATAAGTGTATTTAAAGGTTTATAAATATGAGAATCAGGTGAGACGACTGCAACTCTATAAGTGCCCTCAATCGCATCAGGAACATCGCCTTCATTCTTTTGATGAAGCCTGAACTCAAAAGCAGATTTTACAGATAACCTAAGCGCAGTATTAATTA
>CAYJQP010000071.1:0-4434 GCA_964372385.1 Candidatus Woesearchaeota archaeon
TGCTATCTCGCTCTGCTCGATAGCACAGAGATGCGCCGTGCGGGAATCGAACCCGCGCGACAAGCTTGGGAAGCTTGCATCCTGCCACTGAACGAACGGCGCTTTATGTTGCTTATTTTTTAGTATTATTAAATTTTTGTTTGTGGAATGATGATACATGTGATAATAGCATTGAATAAGATTTTGAAAGAAAATCTTTATAAAAGGAGAGTCTTTGGGTTCGATATGATCTCGTAGCTCAGCAGGTTAGAGCGCTGCTCTGATAAGGCAGAGGTCCCCGGTTCGAATCCGGGCGAGATCATTTAATTAATTTCTAATAGAAATTATTTTTAGCGATGAATTCAACAAGAAGCTTGTTGTCATTTATTGCGAAGCCTCTGATTGGAAGATTTACAGGAAGGCTGTTGACATAGATTTTTTTGTTTCCTATTGCTTTTATTTCGTAGCCGGATTCCAGCTTTGAGACAAAGACATCCTGGGGAGATTCTATTCCTGGAGTAGAGAGTTCGTAGATAATTTTATCTCCGATTCTTCTCATTTTTGTTTTTGCTTCCACTCTTGGGAGAGATGCCATTTTTTCCAATTGCTGTTCAGAAATTGGCTTTTTAACAAAACTTGCTGATCTTTTATTTTTAACAATTGATGGACCAATTTTAATTTTTATTCCGTTTGGGAAACTTTGAATTTCTGCTTTCTCTGATTCATTATCAAGATTCTTCAGCTGTTTGTTAAGAGTTTTCATTAAATTGTTGAGAAGAGAGCCAACGATTTTGTCAGTCATTGTCAAATTTAATTGCGGCTGATTCAAATGAAGAAAATCTATTTCTGGATTTTTTCCTAGAAGGCCGTAATCTTTTATTTGTTTGTCTTGGTTTACAATAGAACCACAGTAAGGGCAGAAGCTAAAGTCACCGTATATTTTTGAATTGCAACTGTAACATCGCTGTGCTTTTTTTTTAAAAATCATTATATACTATATGAATTTATGTTTTTTAAATTTTACTGAAGTGAAGTGCATACCTCTTTTATTAAAGATTATTATAACTTCGTAGTTTATATATTTTTTGTTTTCTATTTTTTTGGTCAACCAGCGACGTAAATAACGGCGAAAGATTTAAATAGTTGTGTATACAATGTAATGTATACAATTTTGTTAACATGGTAGACATATTTGACGCTAAGATAATGTGCAAGGGATGTGATAACGAGATGAAGAAAGTTATAGTCAATAAAAGAGGAGCTGAGCTTAGGGCTGTCAAATGTGAAAACTGCAATGAGGTTATTATTCATCCGGCTGATTTGAACTGTTTGGAACATTATAAGGATTTAAGAGGAAAAACATTCAGCGTTAAGTTAAGGATTGTTGGGAATAGCCATGCAATAAGCATTCCGAAGGAGATTATTAATTTTATGAACGAAATGCATAAAAATGCGAGAAGAGAGATGGATGATATGGTAAGATTGTGCATGGAAGATTTTAGAAAGTTAAGCCTTGTGTTTGGCGAGGAGGTAAGATGAAGCCAAAAAATGACGACGTGAAATTGAAAGTTGTTGAAGCATTACAGGATGATGTTTACAAGGGCGTTGCAAGGATTGATCCTAACTTAATGAGATTGATGGGGCTTAACAGGGGGGATTTGATTTCTATAAAAGGAGAGAGAGAAACTGTGGCAATTGCAGACAGGGCTTATCCTGCTGATGTCGGAGAAAAAATAATTAGAATTGATGGCTTGATAAGGAAGAACGCCAGAACAGGTGTTGGAGAGGCTGTAAGAGTAAAGAAAGCGAACGCTTTTGCTGCAAAGAAAGTTTCTATTGCTCCGGCTCAGAAAGGTGTTATGATTCAGGGCGACCCTGAAATTTTTAAGAATGGCTTGCTGGGAAGAGTTGTCATAAAAGGAGATATTATTTCTCTTGGCGGGGTTCAGAGAAGAAGAGATTTAATGAGCGAGGGATTTCCCGATATCTTTGGAGATTTGAATGATCTTTTTGGGAACCATCTTGGCTTTTCAGGATTTCAACATATGAAATTTTTAGTTGTGTCAACATCTCCAAATCAGGCATGCATAATCAATGAAAATACAGAAATAGTTGTGAATCCGAAAGCTGTTGATTTGTCTGAAGAGTTTGTTCCTGAAGTCAGCTACGAGGATATAGGAGGTTTGGGTGAAGAAGTGAGGAAGATCAGGGAGATGGTTGAGCTGCCTTTAAAGCATCCAGAGATTTTTGATAAGCTTGGCATTGAGCCGCCGAAAGGAGTGATTTTGCATGGCCCGCCTGGAACAGGGAAGACATTATTAGCGAAGGCAGTTGCGAACGAGACAGAAGCTAATTTTATTTTATTGAATGGTCCGGAAGTAATGTCAAAATTTTACGGCGAATCAGAAAAGAAAATCAGGGATATTTTTGAAGAAGCTGAAAAGAACGCTCCTTCAATTGTTTTTATTGATGAGATAGATGCAATTGCGCCGAAGAGAGAGGATGTTACAGGAGAGGTTGAGAGAAGGGTTGTTTCCCAATTGCTGACAATGATGGACGGCTTGAAATCCAGAGGGAGAGTTGTAGTTATCGGAGCAACAAACAGGATTAACTCTATTGATCCTGCATTGAGAAGGCCGGGCAGATTTGACAGAGAGGTTAGCATTTCTGCGCCTGACAAAGAAGGAAGATTGAACATATTGAAAATTCATACAAGAAACATGCCTCTTGCGAAGAATGTTAATCTTGATTTTTTAGCTGGAAAGACGCATGGTTTTGTCGGAGCAGATTTAAGCGCATTGACTAAAGAGGCAGCAATGAATGTCCTGCGGAAATTTCTGCCTGAGTTAAAGCTTGAAGATGATGAGCCAGTTCCTGCAGAAGTTCTGGACAAGATTATTATTCATGCAGAGGATTTTGAAGATTCCTTGAAAGTTGTCAGGCCAAGTGCGATGCGCGAGGTTTTAGTTGAGACTCCAAATATTTCTTGGGAGGACATAGGCGGATTGGAGAAAACAAAGGAAGCACTTATTGAAGCTGTTGAATGGCCAATCAGAAATCCCGAGAGTTTTAAAAATATTGGAATCAGGCCGCCGAGAGGCATTTTATTATACGGGCCGCCTGGAACAGGAAAAACATTATTGGCGAAGGCAGTTGCGAAAGAGAGCGAGGCGAATTTTATACAAGTTAAGGGACCTTCGTTATTGTCTATGTGGGTTGGGGAATCAGAGAAAGGTATCAGAAAAGTTTTTGAGAGGGCAAGACAAGTTGCTCCTTGCATTGTTTTTTTTGATGAGGTTGACGCTTTGGCAGGAAGGAGAGGAGTGGAAGTAGGCGCTAGGGTGACTGAAAGAGTTTTGAATCAGCTATTGGCAGAAATGGATGGCTTGGAAGAAATAAAAGGCGTTACTATTATTGCAGCGACTAACAGACCAGACATGCTTGATCCTGCATTACTGCGCCCAGGCAGATTTGACAGGGTGATTTTAGTTGATGTTCCTGATGCAGAGAGCAGGAAGAAAATTTTTGAGGTGCACACAAAGAATACTCCAATGGCGAGCGATGTTAATATTAAGGATTTAGTTGCAATGACAGAGAATTTTGTCGGAGCAGACATTGAAGGTTTTATCAGAGAAGCAGCGATGAATGCTTTGAGAAGAGACATTAACAGCAAGGAAGTCAGCTGGAAAGATTACGATGAGGCATTAAAGAAGACAAAGCCGTCTGTTTCAAGCGAGACAGCAAAGGCATACAAGAAGATTGAAGAGTATTATTTGAAGAAAGTTAAATCAGGAATGGAGGTTGGGCCTATTTATACAGGGTGAGATGAAAATGGCAGAAGAAAATAGTCAAGGGAGGAATGGAAATGTTTGAAGATAAAATTTGGTATAAGATGAGAAAAATGCAGAGGCGGATTGATATATTATTCGGAAATATAGGGACGGGCAGCTTTGGAAAAAAGTTAGGCGTTGACGGAGATGTTGGAAATTATAGAAAAGCTCGGGCTGATTTTGAAGAGACAGATAATGAATTTATTTTAGAGATTGAACTGCCTGGAGTTGAGAAAGAGGATATTGAGTTGAATATTATGGACAGCGGTATTGAAATAAGGGCGGAGAAGAAGCAGGAAAAAGAGAGAGAGGATAAAGAAAAAGGCGAATACATTTTTTCAAAAAGCTATGCAGGATTTGCCCGTTATATTGATTTGCCTGAAGAAGCTGATTTGGAAAAGATTGATGCAGAGTATAAGAACGGAATTTTGGAAATTAGAGTTCCGAAGAAGAAAATTAAAGTAAAAAATGGCAAGGAAATAAAAATTAGATAGGAGATTTTTATGAAAAGATTTAATATAAATATTTTAAGACATAATAATGAAATATTTGAGCTTGTAAATTTGCTACCTGATAAAGAATTAGATGCAGTTTTATCTATGGTTAATATTAATCGGAGAGATAT
>CAYJQP010000072.1:0-4404 GCA_964372385.1 Candidatus Woesearchaeota archaeon
TCTCCCGAATATACAAAGTGACATTTTGCTCAATTATTTGATTCACTTTGTATAACTCAAAGAAAAGTAATGGACATAGAGGAAAGAATGAGTATTGATTATCGTCTAGAACTGTTAATGATAACTCTCCGTTCTATTATAGTCTCTCTCGTTTAGAATTACTCTTGCTTAAAAGCTGTGGATATATCTTTCTAAATTATTCTGCTCTTTCTAAAAATTAAGTCGTGCAGGAAATTGTTTGCGAAGCTATATTGCATAATGCTAATTCTTCAATTGTTCCTTTGCCTGTAAATATCGCTGGCTGGGCTTCTATTACATAATCGCCGTCTGCGCGCACTATGTTTCTGACGGCAAATGGTCCGAACTCTTTAGTTTCTCCGGGAAACATGCCTTTTCCTAATTGTAAATTTAGAGGATAAAAGTCTTCGTAATTTACACTTTGGTCATTCGGGTCGTTTATCCACTCCCTATATTCTCGGCTTGCATTTCCAATTCTAATATAGACTGCGTTTATTTTAAAGCGTCCTGTGTTTTGCAGAGTTGCAGTTAAAATTCCATTTTGGCATTCCACATTCTGTATTGCGATTGTTATTCCATCCTTGCATTCTGGTTTTTCTTTGGGGACATATAATTTTAGGAATGTGTAGATTAAAGCGCTTAAGCTTATTGCAATAACTACTAATAGAACATAACCTACCATTATGCTGACGCCTTTTTTATTTTTCATTTTTAATTTTTTCTTTCAGGAGATGCAACAAATTTTTCGCCTTCTTTGTTTTTAATTAAAACTAGATAAAAGTTTTGTCCTTGCTTTAGCTCAAATCTATGCGATGAGCCGTCATTTAAATTAACTGTTACAATATTATTATCTTGGACTACGCTTCTTGGAAATCTTCTTTCTTTTTGGAAAAATAGAATGCCTGAACATGCGCCTGTTTGGATGCAGATTGTCCCTGCTTCATCAAGCTGGTAATGATATGCTATAATTTGAGTTGTATTTCCAAGAATAGTTACTAACTCGCTGTTTGGATTTCTGTTTGCATAATACTCTGTAATTGCGCTTACCTTCTCGTTTATGTTTGCTTCTCCTGTAAAAATTCCCCTATCAATTACTCTGCTTGTTTCGTAGTCTATTTCTTCTGATAAATCAAAAACAGAGCTGTCTTCTTGCGTGGAGTTTGCATAGTTGTAAACTGCTCCCAAGCCGATGATTAAAACTACAATAATCAAAGCAGCTACGAAGTATAGTTGGCCTCTTTTTTGCATGCTTTAAAGAAGCAGAAGGGGTTTTTATTGGTTTTGGATTTTTTGTTTTTCTATAAATGTATTGCCCAGACTGACGCCACCTATTTAGTGAGGGATTATCGAGAGAATGATGAAGAAAAATTTGCTTAACCCTAACAATCTCAAAATTAAAGTAGAGAGGGAATTTGCCTGATATTGAATTGGCAGCGACCTCCTGCCTTTCTCGGTTCTGCTACCCTGCAAGCATCCCGCGTTTCGCTTAGGGCTGCTCCGATCAAGGCCTGACCCGTTTCACGAAGGCGCGATCGAACAGGACAAAACGTCAACGTCCAGCAGGAGACTGGCAATCCTTAATCTCACGCCTTCCTTTCAGCCCGCCATGAAGCCCGTTTGCGAATGGCGCAGGGCTAACGCGCCGGCTGCTCTACGAAAAAGGAGAAGAATGGAGATTTATAAATTAATCGTTTTTAAGTATCTACTTAGCTTTATGAAGTAGTTGTCGTCTATAAAGACGAAAATTAGCAAAAAATTGAGATTTTTATCGTCGGAACTTTAGAAAGCTAAGCAATTACGTTTTTAATCATCAGAAATCTGCTCTTTGATTTTTTTCAAGTCTTTATTGATTTTTTTATTCTGCTTGTGAAAGCCGTTTTTTGAAGCTAATGCTATAAGCAAGACTAACAAGACAAATGAAAGAAAATATCCATTTGCGAGTAATATGCTTGATGTATTCATTATAATATTTAATAAAGTGGCTATTTAAGATTTTTTGTGCTGGAGGCTACATTTGATGTTGCCATGAAATACAAATCCTTATAGAATATTTGTGGTGATTTTTTATTATAAAAATTATGGAAGAAAGATAATTATCGGGGCAGAGTTCTGCGGAATTTTGTAAATTAATTTTCTTGCAGTGAGATGCCGGGAATTGGAAATTACATTTCTTCCAGCGTTTCAATTTTTAAAAGCGCGAGGGAATTTTTAAGAACCTGTGAGAATGCAGATACTAAAGCGAGCTTAAAATCCTGATTTTCAGAGCCAATAATTTTCTCTGAATGATAAAGCTCGTTAAATTGCTGACAGAGCTGATGAGCATAATTGGTTATTAAATTTGGCGCGAGATTTTGATAGGCTTGGCTGACTACTTCTGAAAAATTTGCAATGGTTTTTATCAGTAATTTTTCTTTGTCTGTTACATCAGAAACTTTATATGCTGATTTTTTATAGTTTGCTTTTCTTAAAATGCTTTTTGCTCTTGCGTAAGAATAAAGAAGATACGGACCTGTATTGCCTTCAAATGAAATTGCTGCTTCTGGCATAAAAAGAATATCTTTTGTCTTGTCAATCTTAAGAAGATAATATCGGATTGCGGCGAATAATATTGCATTTGCCCGCTTTTCTTTTTCTTTTTTTGAGAGGTTTTTGTATCTATTTTCTATTTCATGCAATGTGAGGGCTTTTATTTCTTCTATCAAATCATCAGCGTCTATAACATTGCCTTCTCTTGATTTCATTTTGCCTGATTCTAAATTCACCATGCCGTAGCTTAAATGATAGAGCTTATCTGCCCAGTTATAACCTAGCTCTTTTAATATTTTGAAAAGAACTTTGAAATGATAATCCTGCTCGTTTGCGACGACATAAATTGCTCTGTCGAAATTAGATTCTTTCTTTCTTAAAACTGCTAAGTAAATATCCTGCGTGATGTAGACTGATGTTCCGTTTGCTCTTAAGAGTATTTTTTCTCCGAGAGGATTACCAAGGTCAACGAAAACAGCGCCGTCTTGTTTTCGCTTTGCGTAGCCGTTTTTAAGCGCATCTAAAATTATTTTTTTTCCGCCTTTGTATATTTCTGATTCGTAATATGATCTGTCTATGACTAAATTAAGTTTTTTGTATGTTTCTCTTAATCCTTTTAATGCCCAATCATTCATTTTTTTCCATAATGCCAAAACATCTTTGTCGCCAGCTTCCCATTTTTCAAGACAGAGCTGAACTTCTTCTTTTAAAGCAGGATTTTTCTCCGCTTCTTTTGCAAACTTTACATAATAATCGCCTACAAAATGGTCTGGCTTCTGCTTTGCTTTTTCTGGAGAATTGCCTTTCCCAAATTTTTGATAAGCTATCATTGATTTACAGATATGCGCGCCTCTGTCATTTATTATGTCTACTAATTTTACATCATTGCCGCTGAATTTTAGAATCTGCTGGAGAGATTGTGCAAGAACAATATTTCTAACATGGCCAATGTGGAGAGGCTTGTTTGTGTTTGGACCCGGAGATTCTATTATTATTTTTTGTTTGTTGTTTTGAGAACCGTATTTGTCTTTTTTTGCCAGGATTTCTTTTAAAGTGTTTTCTGCAAGGATTTCTTGATTTATGAAAAAATTTAAATATGGGCCTATAGGCTGGATTTTTTCTATTTCTTTTCTTTGATCTTTTTTTTGAAGAATTTTATCTGCTAATTCTTCTGCGATTTCATTTGGATTTTTTTTGAATTTTTTTGCGAGGACGAAACAGGGGAAGGCATAATCTCCGAGTTCTGGTGATGGAGGAACTTCAATCAAATTTAATATTTCTTCTTTTTTTAAATCTGTAAATTTTACTAAAATCTGGGAGATTTTTTCTTTCATGGTTATACTGGGAGAAAAGAATTAATAAAACTATTCTTTCAAAACAAAGAGAATTTTATCTGACTAATTTGCATTGCTAACGAGGAATGTCTTTCAATTTGTATCCGCAATCTGGACAGAATTTGTCTGATTCTTCTATGAATCTTTTGCATCCGGGACAATTTGTTATTGGTATTATCATTTTTCCCCCGCATTCCGTGCAGAACTTCTCCTCTTCTTTTCCCAAACGATTACATTTGATGCATTTTGGCGAGGGCTTTTTTCTTTCTATAACTGTTTTGTAGCCAGATTTCTTTCCAGATACAAGCGCGCCAAATGCATTTGCAATTGTATCTGAATCCTGATATTTTCTTAAATCTCTGTTGCTTGACATTTTATTTTAATAAATTTATTAGAATTCATGGTATTAAAATATTTTCGGATTTATATGCTTTGCCGGATAACTAAAACTTGCCCAAATAGTCAAATAAAAGATTAAATAGATAATAACCTATAGGGTATTATGAAAAAATTATGGTTTAAGAAA
>CAYJQP010000073.1:0-4359 GCA_964372385.1 Candidatus Woesearchaeota archaeon
AAAATAAATAAGACATAAGCCATGCAGTTCTCTATATTTTGGTCTCTCGCTATATCAAAATTTTATTATCCGCCGATTACAAAAGTGTAGCCCCTAATATATTTGATGGTAAGTTTTACGAAGCAGCGTACTAAACATTAATAAAACTGTGGTATCCGAAAATTAGTTCTCAACGCTGATTTATATCAGCCCATGAAATTCACGAGAAAGAGTCTCTTGGAGACTCTACGGCTGAAAGCCGAAGGAAAAGGCAGTTATCAGGCGAGGAAAATGGCTAATGTTTCTGTAAGAAGAGTTGATGCGATATGGAAAGAATATTTAACGACTGGAGCTATTCCACTCATAGGAAAGAATGTTGGAAGGCCTATGATAATAATAGAAAACTGGGAAAGAGAATTAATAAAAAGATTTTATGAGAAATATAGAGTGTCCGCAGACACTCTGGAAAGATTGATTGAAAGAGATGAAAATAAACACTTGAGCCATTACAGAATCCACAAAATTTTGTTGGAATTAGGCTATGCAAAGATGAAAGAGAAGAGAGATAAACGAAAAAAAGATTGGATAAGATATCAAAGAATGCACAGCTTAACTGCAGTGCATATAGATTGGCATTATAATGGAAAAGTTTGGGTATTTGCAGTCATTGATGATGCAAGCAGATTTATGCCTGCTTTAATTGAATGTTCTTCTCCGACGACAAAAAGATCAATTGAAGGAATAAAACTCGCATTAGAATATGGAAAGATTAAACAATGTATTTCAGACAGAGGCTCTCAATTTATGAATAACATGGATGGATATTCAGAGTTTCAGGAATTCCTGAAATCAGTTGAGATACAACATATAAAAACAAAAATAAAACATCCTCAATCAAATGGAAAGGTTGAGAAATGGTTTGAATGTTATGACAAACATAGAAAAGCATTCAAAACAAAAGAAGAATTCCTAAAATGGTATAATGAAGTTAGACCTCATAGAAGTTTAAATTTTGAAATGCTTGAGACGCCTGCGCAAGCATTTATAAGAAAAAGGAGAATGGAGTAAATATGACAAAGAGGATTAATTTATCGTTAGGAAATAATAATCGGATACCACATTCTAAGAAACTATAAATATTTATAAAGCTCTTTATTAAATGTTATATATGCCTGAAAATAAAAAAAGACGGAGGAAAAAATGGAGGAGAGAAGTAAAATTGATTTAGGAGATTTAGTCATAGATGATTCTTATAGCAATGGTAATGACAGAAAATTGCTGCTTATTAATCCTCCATCGGGGTTTTTAATTGATCAAAGAGTTTTTTTGCCATTGGGATTAGCTAGCATTGCTGCTGTTGCAAGAGATAATAATTATGATGTAAAGATGATTGATTTAGCAGACGATGACAAATATGAAGCCAGTGTAGCAGAAGAAGTAAAACGAAATGATTATGGCGCAGTTGGGATAACTGCCACTTCTCCCCAATTCTATTATGCTTATAAAATTCTAAATGCAATAAAAAAAATAAATCCTAGTATAGGAGTAATAATCGGAGGTTCACATTCTTCAATGTTTAGCTCCTTAAGAAAAAGTTTAGTTCAGAGGTTTTCTGCAGAAGGTTACTTTGGTTTGGACCTTGAGGAGCGAATTAAAGAAGAGGATTTAAACTTTGCGCCTTTAGAAGACTTTGATGTAATTGCTAATGGAGAGGAGAAAAGTATTTTTGCTGCTCTTAATGCTCTAAAATCAGGTCAAAAATGGGTTGATGGGGGTGTAACAGAAAATTTAGATGCGTTGCCGATACCGGCAAGAGAATTGTTTGATGTGAAAAGCTATACTTTTGATTCCAAAGGAAAATCAAAGTTTCCTATAGGAGGAAGAGCGTCCGGGTCATTGATAAGCCAAAGAGGGTGTCCTTATGGCTGTGAGTTTTGCTGTGGAAGAGATTCTGTAATGTATCGTCAAGTTAAATTGCCCGGAGGTACTTTAAGAGCGCATTCTCCAGAGAGAATTTTAAAAGAGCTTGATGATATGAATAAAGGATTTGGATTAACTTCTTTTATGTTCTGGGATGATGAATTTAATCTTCATCCAAAAAGAACATTTGAATTATGCGAAGCGTTAAGTACAAGAGATTACAGATTTAGAGGCTATGTGAAAGCAGATCTTTTAGTTAAGCATCCAGAAATTGCAGAGGCGATGAAAAAAGTTGGTTTCTCGGAAGTATTATCGGGCATTGAATCTGGATCTAATAGGATACTTGGCAGGCATATTAATAAAAAAACTTCGCCTGAACTTAATTATCAAGCTGCGAGAATATTGTTAGAAAATGGAATAGGCTTTAAAGCGCTAACAATGATGGGACATCCAAGTGAAACAGAAGCAGATATTATGGCGACTAGAGACTGGATTTTAAAGGTTGGCAGAGAGTTTATTGATAAGCTTGGCGAGAGAGCTTTTACATTTGATATTACAGTATTTCAGCCATATGCGGGCTGCCCTATATGGGACAGGGCAGAAAAAAATAGGGGAGAATTTTCAGATCAATATAATTGGGTTTATACCACAAAGAAAGCGGGCGAGGTTATTGATCCGGAGTACGGAGGATTATACTTTAATAAAGTAGATTTTAGCACTGTACATGGATTTTATAAAGGAGTGCCTGGAGAATATAAAGCATTTATAAGAACTAAAAACCTTAGTGCAGAAAGAATGGTTTATTTAAGAGACTCTATAGATCGAGAAATTAGAGATAAACTTGGCTTGAAACAATTAGGTAGAATAACTTTTCAAGACCAGATTGAACATAGTATGGGACAGGGCGCGACTCAATCCAATTAACATATTATCTTATTTAGGAGAAACAAAATGAAAAAAGAAAGTTTAACTAATGGAAGAATAGAGGAGATATTAGAAAAAGGTACAAGAATTTTTAATCCACAAGCAAAAGTTATTGCAAATGTAGACAGGGTAATCGAATTTTTAGAAACAGGAAATACTGTACCTATTCTTGTTGAAGTTGACCCAAGTAATGCATGCAATCATAGCTGTGGCTTTTGCATATCATCATATATTCATCTTCCTGAATCTAAAGGTTTAGAAACTTATGACAGATCGGTAATGTGCAAAGATATTTTAATGGGCGTTTGTAGAGATCTTATAGATATGAATGTAAGAGCAATTAATTGGACAGGTGGGGGAGAGCCGACTATAAATCCTGCTCTTAAAGAAGCCATTCAATATATCGGAGAAAACTCTGATATTAAGATGGGGATGTTTACAAATGGCACTTTACTTGATAAATGGGATTTGTTTGATACACTTGTTGATTATATGACTTGGGTTAGATTTTCAGTTGATGCGGGAACACCAGAAACATTTAATGCCGTTAGAAGAGTTAAAAAAGGCCAGGACTGGAATAAAATGATCTCTAATTTGGAGAAATTGATTTCTGCCAATGCATCAAAAGGAAAGAAAATAGATATAGGAGTGGGGTTTGTAATTACGCCAGATACGTATCACGAGATTTTAGATTTTGCAAAGTATTTTGTTAAGCTTGATGTTGATTATTACCAATACAAGCCAGAAATTGTGAATAGGGAAAGAGAAGGAGGAATACAGAGAGATGTAAACTTTTGGAATGAAAAGGTTGAGCCTTTACTTGGAGAGGCTAGAGAAATTCTTGGAAATAGATTTCAAATAAATGGTTATAAAATAACAGACTTAAAAGAAGATCCTTCTCTTTATGGAAGGACCTACAAAAATTGTTTAGGCTCTCAGATACAGCCATGTATCGGAGCTGATGGCCATGTATATGTATGTACAAATCATCGCGGTTATAAGCAGTATAGTTATGGTTCGTTATATGAAAAATCTTTTAAGGAAATATGGGAAGACATTGGGAAAAGGCGGGCTGTAATGAACCAGATTGATAATGTAGAATGCTTTTCTAATTGTACAAAATTATGCAAACCTCATGAAAGCAACAAAAAAATATGGGAAATACGCCAAAGATATAATAGTTTAAATGCCGATGAAAGAGAGGCATATAAAAGTGAGCTCTTAGGTATGCAATCAGCAATGAGAAGAGAGTTAGCTCATCCAGAATTTATTTAGTTTTTATTCAGTATCTCCGCACAGAAATTCTAATTAATTTATCACTCTAAAATTTAGAGAAAAATAGTAAACTCTCCGATTGCTCGGAGAGTTTATGTCACTAATAAAAAGATTTGTTAATGGTTGTATAAAAACCTTTTCAAAACTAAAGCTTAGTAGAAAGTAAACCCTCGCACAAGAAAAATTTACTATTCTTTCTGCGTTATAAGCTATGATCTCTTTCATACAACTTGTAGATTCTTTGCTTCTTTTTCTTTTCAT
>CAYJQP010000074.1:0-4321 GCA_964372385.1 Candidatus Woesearchaeota archaeon
CTGCGACGATATACGCTATAAGTTAAGCAGTTGTCCATAATTGAGCAAACTTTTTGTTCTCTTGAATATACAAAGTGACATTTTGCTCAATTATTTGATTCACTTTGTATAGTATGAAATCTAGTAATCAACAAATAACATGATAATTTAGTTTATCAACGATAAATAGGTAAGAATGAGTAATATAACGTGAGACATAAATAATTGAGCATGGCTTTTATGCCTCCCGAATATAACAACAGACATTTGCTCAATTTATTCAGTCTGTTGTTATAATAGAAGATAAAATGCCGTTTGTTTAATAGTTTATTCAGGAGGTAACAAATGTTATGAACCTGCACGCCATATAGCGTTAACTACAAAATTACAGTGCTCTTCCAAATCTTGGATCAATTCCTTCAGCATGTCTTCTCTCTAATTCCGCTTTAACCTTCTTGTTTTCAGACCTCTTAAATATAGGTATCTCCCACATTCCAGTTCTCTTTCCGTCTAATTTCCTCAAGGCATATGCAATCTGCTCTCCTTTCCATTTTTTCTCTTTCAGTCTGTTTTTTACTTCATCGTCGTCAAAACCGCCGATTCTTGCATTGTAAATAAAGTTGATTAAATTATATAAGTCATTTTTATTCTTGAACAAGTGGCTTTCATAATGCTTCTTATACCATTCTTGCAGAATTATGTAAACAATTAAGAAAACCGCAATCAAAATAGAAATCCACAAAATAAATTTTCCTGTCTTAAATTCTGGTTTTTCTTCAGGAAGGATTTCTTCAACAATTCCAAATACGCTTATCTCCGGTGATATGTAAGCTCCAAGCTCTTCAACATTAATCATGCCATCTACTAAAAATTCAATTTCTCTCTCTCCTTCAAGCGCAATATAAGTCGCTCCATCAACATCTTCCTGCCCATAATTTTTCACAAATTCAATGCTTTCCATCGGATAGTCTATAAATAAATAAGCTTTCTCTCCTTCTTTTTTAGGATTCAATTTAATTTTAAAACTGCTAAGCAATTCTTCTTCGCCGTCATCTGTAAAAGCAGATATCTGCACAAATTCAACTTTTGGATCGTAATTTTCAAGTGTCCAGGTAATTATATTTCCTAAAAGTTCTTCTTCATCAGCTTCCTCTTTGGAGATCTCTTCTATATATCGCACATCAATATTTTCAAAGCCCACCGTCATTGGCAGCTCGCCTCTTCGTGTTGCAGAAACTGAATAAGGAACATTCAATTCAAGCAAGCCATTTACAACATTAGTATACTGCTCATCATCCTCTGCCTCATTAAATTCAATTTTCAAGCTTTCTAAAGAATTTTCCAGCTCAACCAAAGCAATATTTTTTTTAATTTCGTCTGCGATCCATTTTTCAAAAGAATTTATCTGTCCATTAATATTTGCAATTCTTGAATCATATTCTTTTATCGTTGCATTTGCAGACTCTCTGGGATTGCCAACAGCAATCCTGAATGCTTTTGTCGTCGTGGCTCCGTCTCTTCTTGTCAGCGTGACTTTAAGTTCGTACTCGCCCTCTTCAAGATACCTGTGTCTTATGCTTTTTCCGGCCACTTCCTCAACAACGCCGTCGCCAAAGTCCCAGACAGACGAAGTTATATTGGCATTCACTATTGCAGTAAATTCTGTCTCTCTTCCAAGAAAAGCAAATCTTGTATTCAAGCTGAAATCAAAACTTTCTGAGATATTTATCCTCTCTTCAAACACTTTGTTGTTATTTAATCTCAATATAAAATTATCTTCATCACTGCCTATAGGAATAATAAAGTTTGCTTTCTCTAAATCCAACATAAGAAATCCGGAGCTTATTCTTGGCTCTTCAACTGACAATTCATAAAACTCTCTTGTATAAAGCTGTACTTGTCCATCTCTGTATACAAGCTCAACACTGTTTAATTCTATCTCTTGTTCTGCCCCGACAAATTTTACAGGAATCACGCAGTATGGCTCGCAGTTTACACCATCATCAGAGAGTTCATAATTCTCTTCAAGATAATAATTCAAGCTGTCTTCTAATAAAGAATCTAAAAATAAAGAATTATCAACAGTCATATCAACATTACCGTATTTCAACGGTCTTGCAAAAAGCTCAACATCTCTTCCAGATGTGCCGCATTCCGGAGCTCTTATCTCTGATTTTATTGAATAATCAGCATTAATGTAATTATTATTTCTGACGCAAACCAAGAAGTTTGTTCTCTCCGGCGAACTGTATTCAATATCGCACTCAAGTTCCTGCTCTCCTCCTGTATGTGTTGGCAGTCTGCATCCTCCCATGCTGAAGCCGTCAAAATCAAAAATTTCCATTTCCAACCGTCCAACTTCTCCTCTTGTCTTGTCTTTAATTTTTCCTCCGACTCTGTAAGCAGGGCCCGGCAAGACAGTAACGTTTTCACAGATTTCTTCTCTCGTAATAAGTGCATAAGAATACTCACTATTCCCTAAATTCCTGTCAAAACATCCGTAATTTCTAGCTATGTTGCTACATGTCTCATTTCCATGCGAGTCACTGCTTGCAAACTCCTCTCCGTCTGCTAAAATATCTATGAAAATCGGCGGATTTCCGCACGATTCAGCAATATCACTGCTAATATCAAATGCAAGAGATTCTATTCTAACATTCCTCCCGTCAACTTTCAATCCAACAGTTTTCTCTCCTTCTAAACTGAATCTTGAAATTTGCTCTTCAACAGAATACTGCTCTTTGCAGTTCTGCGTACTGCAGTCAAAATCCTCGCCTTCTCCCAATCTATTTGCCTCTAAAAATTTCAGCAAACTTATATTTCCCAGAAAATTGCTCGTAAAGAGCGATTTCGCATTTTCATTGTTAAAACTTAAATTCACAATTCCTTTTATCCTCTCTCCAGCATTATAATTTTTTATCAGCCTCGCGCCGTCATATCTAAAGCCAGAGCTTGCAATTTCAAAAACTAAAATCAGCACAATCAAAGCCAAAACAAATAAACCAATACCTCTTTTCATTAGACTATTAACAATTTTCAATTTAAATTACTTTCTCTTTAGATATGGTTGAATGAAAAAGTGATGAGTACCTCAAAACAGCCGGCATCTACGAAGATGAAATCTCATAATTATTTTATCATTCTTGATTTTACAAAACCATCTTTGAAATTTAGAAAAATCTCGGCGACAGCGAAGCCTCAGCGCTCTCTGCTTCTAATTCTGCAATTCTCCCTTCTAATGCAGAAATCCTTTCTAGCAACTCGTTAATTCTGCCAACAAGCTCTTCTAAAGTTGTAGTTGTTCTCTCATTAACTTGATTTTGATTTTCTGCTTCTACAAACACATTTACACATCTTCCATCCTGACATCTTTTATTTACTTCGCATCGCACCACTTCACTTGGCACCGCTCTTCCGGCAGTAGAGCATTGATACTGCCTTACTCCATTTCCTACACAAACATCATCAAAAACACTTCCATCAGAAGTTACTCTTCCGGCTATTTCGTTAGCATTACCTGGATCTGTATCCTGGCAAACACCTGAACAACCAAGCTGATTATTGCACATTCTTGCTCCAATCCCTAAACAATTCACTTCTTCTACAATGACTTCTGTAACATTTTCGTTGCAGCTATATCTCCTATGAGCAAATGGAGCTTGTTCAGAAACCGCCCCGCCACCTCTTCTATGCGGGCCTATTTCACCATTATAGCATCCTGTTCTAAAAACATCGCCTCTTTGATTTACTGCTCCAAATGGCCTAACCTCGCAAGAAGGAGCCAAACTAACCCACTTGCCAATTCTTACTCTTCTATTTCTTCCTTCAATAACAACTGCTTCATTCGTGCAATAACCCTCTCCCAATTGTTCCTGACCCATATCCTGGCTTTGCGATCTTCCATTTGCGTCACAATAATATTCTCTAATCTGCATTCTTCCTAATCTGCCTTCTCCACCAATACAAGTATCAAAATAATTTCTGACAAAAAATCTTCCACTCGCAACACCACCCACATTTTTCGTAAAAACACCCCCGTCAGAATCAAAACAGACATCACTATTTGCAAATTGCGTTTCATCAGCAATTAATCCTGCAGACTCTTGTGCAATTACAAGCGATATTATAAGAACAACAATTAATCCAAGAACAGCAAAACCACCCACTCTCTTTTTCATCTCTTATTAAAACTTTTATACTTTAAAAACGTTTCGACGATTTGATTTTGCATTAATACAATAAAATAAATTACAAAAACAGCCAAAACAGAAATCACAAACTGGATTGCTCCAAAGAAAGGAAGCTTTAACTCCGGCCTTCCGCATGGCAGAGTGTATTCACC
>CAYJQP010000075.1:0-4210 GCA_964372385.1 Candidatus Woesearchaeota archaeon
GAACATAATATTAAATTCAATAATTTCAGGGGCTAACGAAGGGGGCAATTTTAACGAGAACGAAAAACGACGAACGGGGGAGGGGGCGACGAAACGACGACTAACTAAACTAGGTAATAAAACAGTAATATTTATATACAAATGTGCATATTTGTATTAGTGAGGGGTTTAAATGAAATCAAAAAATATTACTCTTAGGGTAAATTCAGATTTGTATGATAAATATAGAGAATTCTGCAAGAAGAAGGGTTTATTAATCTCTCGTCAAGTTGAAATCATGATGGAAGAACAATTAAAGAAGGAGAAATAAAATGGCACTATTCAAGATAAAAAATACAAATGTAACCAAATTATCAACTATTGATTTAGATAAAGAAAAAAATATTCAGATACTATTTGAGCAAAACCTTTTAACTATTCTAAATGTGGATTTTTTGGCTACTGAATACAGCACATCTTTTGGCGGAAGAATTGATACATTAGGAATTGATAAAAATGGTTCTCCTGTAATAATTGAATACAAAAGAAATCAAAATGATAATGTAATAAATCAAGGTTTATCTTATCTGAGATGGCTTTTAGACCACAAAGCAGATTTTGAGATTCTATGCAGAAATAAAAATATTAAAATAGATATTGATTGGGATTCTCCAAGAGTTATATGTGTTGCAGAAAGTTATAATAAATTTGATTTAGATACTGTTGAGATTCTCCCTTTGAAAATAGAACTTTTACGATACCTAGTTTATGAAGACAATGTTTTGATGGTAGAATCTGAATCTCAAAGAACAGTTAAGATAAGCACAAGTAAAATATTTGAAAAAGGCAAAAGAGAGAAAGAAACAGGCATTAAACTTCAAAAAGATTACAAAGTTGAAAGTCATTTAGGACAAGCATCAAAAGAAATAAAAGATTTATTTTTATCTCTAAAAGAGAAAATAATGAGTTTGGATAATTCTATCATGGAAGAAGCTAAAGCAAAATATATTGCTTACAAATTGACAACTAATTTTGTAGATATTGTTATTCAGAAAAATGCAATTAAAGCTTTCCTAAATGTTCCAAGTGGTAAATTAAACGATACTTTCAACATAGCAAGAGATTTAAGCAAACCTAAACGAATAGGGCATTGGGGTAATGGAGATTACGAAGTTTTAATAAAGAATAGAGATGATTTAGATAAGGTATTTGAATTAATCAGACAATCATATTTGTACAATAAGTAAAATGACAAAAATAAAAGAAGCGGACTTAAATAAAATCCATTGTATGGATTGTATGGATGGATTTAATAAAATCCCAGATGGAAGTGTACATCTATTACTAACTGATCCACCGTATGGAATCAGTAGAGAACTTAATTGTAAAGGACAAAGATTGGGAACAACTGCAAAACTGAATTTTAATTTTGGCGATTGGGATAAACTAAATAATAATTGGGTTGAACAAGCAATTAAAAAAACAAATGGTTGGGCTATAATTTTTTGCGCAAAAAGAGATATTGGAAAATATTGGGATTTATTAGAAAAAGAAGGATTTATCGCAATAGACTCTTTAGTTTGGCAAAAACCTGATCCAGTACCACTTAATGGCAAATCAAAATTTCTTAATGCATGGGAATCAGCAATAATTGGAAAAAGAAATGGTGCCCACTGGGGTGGTTATTGTACTCATAATATCATTAAGTGCCAAGCACCAAAAGGAAAAGACAGAATACATCCTACTCAAAAACCATTAAAATTAATCCAAGAATTAATAAAGCTTACAACTAAAGAAGATGATATTGTTTTTGATCCTTTTATAGGAAGCGGAACAACTGCTGTTGCATCTAAATTATTAGGTAGAAATTTTATCGGATTTGAAATAGACCCAAAATATTGCAAAATTGCAGAAGAAAGGATAAACAAAACTGAGAAACCGTTGTCAAAATTCACGAAAAACTAATCTCTTTAGCACCAATATCATCTAAATCTCCCTTTGAAAGTGAGACTTGTAATCTTCTAAGCCCTCCTTTTTGTGCATATCTTTCTGCTTTATCATTTAATTTTTCCTTAAGTTTTTCTACTGCTTTATGCGGATTAGCTTCAAATATTTTTATTACTTCCATTTTTTCTTTATCTACAACTGCCAAAATAACCGCTTTCTCTTTTTCGTATTTATTTAGCACATTATCAGAGATATCTTGAAAATTCCAAGAAAAATTCTTTGATACTTTATATTCATAAAAACCGCCAGAGTTATCAACTGCATCATGACCTGCTTGTTCTGATAATACTTGATGATTTAATTTCAATGCTACCAACAATTCCCAAAATTTATTACTTGTTAAAATTTGAGTAACACCAGTAATTTTTTCTATTTGATTAGCAATGTCGTATATTTTTATTAACCAAACATAATAACGCCCATTTTTATTAATCGTTGTGACCTTAGTCTTTGATAAATTTAAATCTGTTTCTAATTGAACAGCAGAAAAATTAATCATCTTTCTCTTATTTACATGCCCCTTAGGTTTTCTTTGAAGCAATTCCTCAGTTCTATTTTTGAGATAGTTTGAACAAATTTTCCCATCAACTTCAATATACCAATCTAATTTTGGTGGAAATGAAGTGTCGTCTATATGGGCAAATATAGCACTTTTAATTTTTTTTAAGCCTTTTATTGTGGTATTTGAATAATCGTTAAATGTCCAACTATGGTTTCCGCTTGTTTCTTTGAAGTGTTTATATTCAAATTCATTTCCATGTTCATCCTTTGCATCTTTTGAGCCTGAATGACCAGGAATCAAAATGTGATTTAATTCATTAGCTATGACAATCTCAAAAATTTTACTGTTTGAATAAATATCATCAACCCCATAGTTTTCTAAGAAAAAATTCTGTATTTCCTTTAGCTCTAAGAGTAGTTTTCTTAGTCTAATCTTTTGAACACTATTTGCCGCCATTTTTTTTGTCAAACTCCTTTAAAGTTTCTTCTCCTAAATTTGATATTTTATAAGTAATTGTTCGAGAAGCAGATGTGATTTTTTCAATTAGTTTTTTTTCGTAGAGGTCATTCAAGATTCTACTTAATGAGGATTTATGAATTGCTAATTTTTTGGATATGTTTGTAGGTATCTCTGGCGAAGTTTTAAGAAGTCTTAATACTTTAATCCTATAATCTCCATCCATTAACCAGTTTATTAAAGCTAAATCTGCCATATTTCACATTAAATTACCAAAAGATTTAAATATAATTAACATTTAGTTAACATAATAAGCTAAACATATTTAAATAAACTGATTGTTATGCTTAATAAGAAGATGGAAAATTCAATAATAAAAGGGGATGCAATAGAAATTCTTAAGAAAATACCTGATGCTTCTGTAGATCATTGTATCACTGACCCACCATATAATATCTCAGGGTATGATGATAAAAAAGAGATAGGGTGGTTAAAATCAAATAAACATTGGGTTGCTGATAAAAAATTTAACAAAATTGACGAAAAATGGGATACTTATTCTAATGGAGATTATGAACAATTCACCAAAGAATGGCTACAAGAGATTTTCAGGATAGTTAAGCCAAATGGAAATATAATTATTTTTGGGAGTTATCATAATATCTACAAACTAGGTTATCTGCTCCAAAAATCAGATAGAAAAATTATAAATTCTATAGTATGGTATAAACGCAATGCTTTTCCCAATATTACTCAGAGAATGCTTTGTGAAAGCACAGAACATCTTATTTGGGCGGTGAATAATACACAAAAACATGCAAAAAATTGGATATTTAACTATGATGAATTAAAAAGAATTAATGGTGGCAAACAAATGCGAAATGTTTGGGATATTCCTATGACTCCAACTTCAGAAAGGAAAATGGGAAAGCATCCTTCTCAAAAGCCAATAGAATTAATTGAAAGACTTGTATTAGCTTCTTCAAATGAAAATGAAGTTATTATTGATCCTTTTGTTGGAAGCGGAACATTACCTATTGCTGCAAAAATGCACGGAAGAAAATTTATAGGTATTGATAATAATGAAGAGTTTTTTAATTTAAGCAATAAAAGAATAGCACAAGTCTCTAAGAAAGAAAAACTAAGTAAATTCTTATAATCTTCTTTTTTGTAAAAAAGAACCAAAACACGACGCCCCCTCCCCACGAAACGAACTAAAATTGCCCCTTGATACTTATTCTTGATGGCTCACTGTGTTCGCTTGAT
>CAYJQP010000076.1:0-3969 GCA_964372385.1 Candidatus Woesearchaeota archaeon
TGAAGCCTGAACTCAAAAGCAGATTTTACAGATAACCTAAGCGCAGTATTAATTAATTCTAAATCATTTTCTGAAATACTGTCTTTGCCTGCGACTTTCTTTGCGCTATTAACCTCTCTATGTATTCCATTAACAGCTTCCTGAAGGCGGTCAACTTCATTTTTATAAAGCTCACTGTAAAAGTAATCAAACTGTACCCTGCCTAAAAGCTCACTTGAACTTTCACGATACTGACGTACAGCTTCGTACATTTCATTTCCTATTTCAGGTCTTCCATTTTTTCTACTCTTTAAATGATGCTGTTCAATCTCATTATAAATGCCTACTGGAAATAAAGTATATTCAGCCAAACTTCCCAGCTCTTTAAATAGTTCAGCCGCAACTTTATGCGGCGCGCCAGATCTCTCTTCTCTAGCACGCTCCTCAAGATCTATTAATGCCCCAGTATCCACTAGTAAAACAGGCACTTGTCCGGCGCTTGGGCTAAAATATCCTTTCAAAACTTCTACTAGCTCGTTTTTGCTTTTTCTTCTTTTGCTCATAAAAATTACATAAAGAACAACTATTTAAACCTTTCTGCAATAACCCCTAAAAAGTCACAACAAAACCAGCCAACATACGACAAATTTAGCTCCACCTTCACATCTCAAACTCTCTTCCCCACTCTCGCCTAAATCTTTTCAATCTCCTCTGCCACTTCCACGCAGACTCCAAAGCATCCTCAACACTCCTCTCTGCTCTCCATCCCAAAATCTCGCGCGCCTTCGTCGCGTCAGCCCAAACAACCGGAACATCTCCCTCTCTTCTTCCCCCAATCCTGTAATTTAATTTCTTCAAGGAAACTTTCTCAAAAGCTTTAATCATTTCCATAACGCTCTTCCCTTCTCCACTCCCAAGATTAAAAACTTCCAATCCTTTAAAGTCAAATAAAAACTCAATTGCCTTCACATGAGCATCAGCCAAATCCATAACATGCAAATAATCTCTAATGCAAGTTCCGTCTATAGTATCATAATCATCTCCATAAACAATTAACTCCTTCCGAAATCCGGCAGCAATCTGCGTCATTATCGGAACTAAATTAGCCGGCTCGCCCAAAGGCAGTTCGCCAATCAAAGAGCTCCCGTGTGCTCCAATAGGATTAAAATACCTAAGCAAAACCACTCTGTCCAAATCTCCAGATTTCAAGCAGTCAGAAATAATCCTCTCGCAAATTTGCTTTGTCTCTCCATAAGGTGAGTTTGCTTTCTTAACCAAAGCGTCTTCCTTAATCGGCAATTTATCAGGCACGCCATAAACAGTGCAAGATGAAGAAAATACAAAACTCCTAACATTAAATTCCTTCATAACCTTAATCAGATTAATCAACGACAAAATATTGTTATGATAATAATCTAGTGGTTTCTTAACACTCTCTCCAACTGCTTTATGTGCTGCAAAATGTATGACTCCTTCAATATCGCCCTCGTCATCAAAAACCTTTCTCAAATCATCCAAATCACAACAGTCAACTTCATAGGATTTAACCTCTCGCCCTAAAATCTTTCTCAAACCTTCCAAAACCTCTTTCCCTGAATTTACAAAATTATCAACAATCACTGGCTCATAACATGTTTCTGCTAACTCAACAATAACATGGCTTCCGATATATCCCGCCCCTCCTGTAACTAAAATTTTCTTTCCCATTTTTAAAATCTCTATAAACCTTAACAAAAACTATTGCTAATAAACTTTATCAATATTCATTAAACCTCCAGTCTCTTTCCCGGCTCTTTCCTGATAATATCTTTCTTCTTATCAGATAAATTAAAGAAATAAAATCCTAACAGTTTTAATCAAAAAATACAACAACACTATAACGATAAAAAAATATATAAAGAAGTACAGACGAACTCCCAAAGGATTACTAAGCTTAACATATCTACGATATAGAAACCTATGTAGAAAAAATATTGGAAGAATTCCAACTTTATATTTTAAAAGCAGTCTAAACAAATAAAGCATTGAAATCAAACCAATTATTAATACAAACAATTGCATATACGACATTGAATTACTTAAGTTCCCAGTAAAAAAACCAACTAATAATGTTAAAGGCAAAATTATAAGTAATGAAAGAACCAAATAATATGTCTTAATAATCATGCCATATACTTTTTCGTCTACCCCGATTTTCCTTCTGTATACGGGATTCCTAATGTCTTTAAGACTAAAAAAACCATAGTGGTATTAATGAAGAAATCTATTTAAATTCTTGCACTTCTAACCTTTTATTCAAATCCCCAATCTCCTGCTCAACTCCCCGCTTAAATTCTCCAGCATCTTCTCGCGAACTTTTCCCTTCCATCCATAATGCCCGAGCGCCCATCCAAGTTTAACTAAAGCTGTTTCAGCCAACATATCATCCAAAAAAATAACTCCTGCATCCAACAGCTCCCTTCCATTTGAATAAACCCAAGGATCAACTCTTCCAAAAATTGTCTGTGCCACAACGCAAACAACAAGTCCCTCGCGAATATGCTTCTTCAACTTAGGAATCCAATTATGTCTCGCCTCGCTTACAGGCAAATGCCCCAATCCCGAAGCCTCAACAACAATTCCCTTATATTTCAAAGCGTAAAAATCCAAAATAGACGGATCCTGCCCAGGATAGAATTTCACTAAAGCAACTTTGTCGTTAAAATTCAAATCAAGCTCAACTTTTTTCTTCTCATCCCTCACCCTGTATTCTCTCAAATACTCTATCTTCCCGTCAGCCCACACGCGAGCAATCTCTCCTGAATTCACAACTTTAAATGCATCTCTCCTAGACGAATGCATTTTCCTAACTTTGCATCCTGGCATAGCATAGCAAAAATCGTCATTTATAGACGCATGCCCGACAATCATAACCTCTGCACAATCTGAAACAGTCATGCGAGCGGCGCACATTAAATTAAGCGTCGCATCGCTTGAAGCTCTATCAATGCTTCTCTGCGCATAAGTCAAAACAACCGGCTTCCCCAACTTATGCAGAAAAAACGACAAAGCCGCAGATGTGTAGCTCAAAAAATCAGTCCCATGAGTAACAATAACTCCGCTAATATCATTATCATTCAGCATTTTCTCTACACTTTGTGCAATTTTAATCCAGTGCGAGCTATCCATTGATTCAGAAGCAGTCATAAACGGCACATCAATTTTTTTAACATTAACTATTTCAAACAGTTCAGGATAAAATTTAGCAAACTCATTAACATCAGCCAAATGCTTCACGCCTCCTGTCCTCGGATCAAGCTTAGAAGCAATCGTTCCGCCAGTTATAACTAAACCTATATTCTTCAATTCCTTCTTGTGCTCAACTTTCATCTCTCTATCTTCCTCAGCACTCTTAAACTTCTTCAAAACTCTCCCCGCTAAAATATTTTCTCTAGGAATCCCGATGTTGTATCCAGAATCCAATTTTAACAAAAGCACAGAAGAATCAGGGCTTTCCAAAACAACCCCCTCCTCTTCTCCAAGAGCCAATCTTAATCTAACCCTGTCTCCCGAATTAAAATTTAATTCTGCCATAAACTATCAAAATTCAAAAGCTATAAAAAACTTCCTAAAATTTCATTTATCAATATTATAATGAATAACAATAATCTTTATAAATAGTTTTACAGCATTAAATTTATGATTAAAAAAATAAAAGCCCAAATGAAAAAACTCTTGCTCATATTAATAGTTCCACTTCTCTTTCTTTCCGCTGTCTTTGCTGGTAATGGTGTTAAGATTGAATCACCAGCCCCTCCTCCGTTGCCTCCTCCGGTAAACATTGACACTCCACAACCGCAAGACATTCCCACTGCGCAAGCAACATTCCCCTTCATAAGAGGAGATGCAAATACAGATGGCAATATAGACAAATTAGATTTAATGACAATTTACAATTATATAAACTACAATCAAGCTCTAAACTGCGAAGACGCAACAGATGTAAATGAC
>CAYJQP010000077.1:0-3967 GCA_964372385.1 Candidatus Woesearchaeota archaeon
ATATCTTAACCGCATAAAATAATCTAATCCACTAACTATTTAAACTATTTTCAACTAGCATAAAAATGGGGCGTCAAGAACAAATCATCCAAGAAAGGCTGAAAAAACTTAAAGAGCTCCGCTCTTTAGGCATTAATCCATATCCTAATAAGTACGATGTAAAGCATTACACTCAAGAATTGCAGGAAAAATACAAATCTCTCAAGCCTGAAAAATTTACAAAAGACAAAGTAAAAATCGCTGGCCGACTTTTAACCTCGCGTGATTTGGGAAAAATATCTTTTGGAACATTGCAGGATGGCAAAGGAAGAATTCAGATAGTTTTCCAAGAAAAAAAAACCCCAAGAAAAATTTCTGATTTTTATAAAAAATATATTGATGCTGGAGATTTCATAGGAGTTGAAGGCGCAATTTTCAGGACAAAAAGAGGCGAGCTTTCAGTTCTAGTAAAAAATTTAACTCTATTAACAAAATCCCTTTTGCCTTTGCCTGAAAAATGGCACGGACTTCAGGATAAGGAAGAGCGATATAGAAAGAGATACATAGATCTCATCATGAGCCCCGAAGTCAAGAAAACTTTCCAGAGAAGAGCAAAAACTATATCTACGGTAAGAGAATTTTTAATAAATAAAGGATATTTGGAAGTTGAAACTCCGATCCTTCAGCCAATCTATGGAGGCACATCAGCAAAACCTTTTGAAAGCAAACTCAATGCATTAGACATGAAAGTCTATATGAGAGTTTCTAATGAAATGTACCTCAAAAGACTCATCGGAGGAGGATACGAAAAAATCTTTGAATTTTCTCAGGATTTCAGGAACGAAGGGATTGATTCAACGCACAACCCGGAATTTTTACAGATGGAAACCATGTGCGCTTATGCAGACTACAAACAGAACATGGATCTTGTTGAAGAGATGCTGGAATTTGTCGCAAAAAAAGTTACAGGAGGCACGAAAATTAAATATCTAGATAAAGAAATAGATTTTAAAAGACCTTGGAAGAGAATGAGCATGCTTGATTCAATAAAAAAATATGCAAAACTGGATATAGATAAAATGTCAGATTCTGAACTAAAAAATAAGTTAAATGAACTTAAAATTGAAATTCCTGTTTTCAAAAGAGGTATTGCAATTGAAGAAATCTTTTCTGAATTAGTTGAATCTCATTTAATCCAGCCGATATTAATATACGATTATCCGTTTGAAACCTGCGGATTGGCAAAATCAAAAGTAGATGACAAGAGATTTGCAGAACGTTTTGAAGTTTACATAAATGGCTGGGAAATAGGAAACATTTACTCCGAGGCAAACGACCCCAAAGTATTAGAAGAGTATTGGAAAGAGCAAGAACAATTGCTTAGCAAGGACGAAGAAGCACAAAGACTGGATTCTGATTTTTTAAATATGCTTAAAGTTGGAATGCCTCCTACATCCGGCGTCGGAATCGGAATAGACCGCTTAGCCATGCTTCTGACAAATTCTCCATCAATCCGCGATGTAATCCTTTTCCCATTCATGAAACCACTCTCAAAAGAAAAAAAGGAGGAAGCAGAATAAATGACAGAGTTAATAATAAAAAGCAAAATAAAATCAGCAGTTCCTGACTTGAATGTGTCGGGCGATGTCCCAGAAGCACTGAATAAGAAAGTCTTGGAGCTATTGGACAACGCATCAAAAAGGGCAAAGCTCAACGGCAGGAGAACTCTCCAAGCAAGAGACTTATAAAATCAAGAAATGAAAAAAATAATCTTAGCCTTCCTTGCATTATTTTTATTAGCACAGCATGTATCAGCTTACATTTTCTTAAATATTTATATAGAAGAAAACGGCGAAGCCGTTTTCTTAGGAGAGACAAACGAATTTCCTAATTTGCCGGAAGGAATCTCTTTGGAAAATGAAATCATCACTGGCTCAACACAGTCTCTTACAAAAAAAGAAGGCGATGTCTGGATGTTTTCATACACCCTAGAAGGCGCAGAAATTAATATTATTCTTCCCGAAGGCGCAACCCTACTTTCCTTATCTCAAGGCGAGATTTCAATAGATGACAATAAAATTTCAATCTTTGTCAGCCAAGGAGCAGATATTCAATACAATCTTAATTCAGCAGAAAAGGAAAGCAAAACGCTTTTGTTTTTAATTCTCACAATTTCGTTAATCATTATTCTCTCAATTATTTATTTCATAAAGAAAAAACATTCTCAAACTACAAAAACAAAAGAGCCAAGTAAGCTTGAGATTATCAAGCAGGTTCTTTCAGACAGGGAAAAGCAGATTCTTGAGCAATTAAAAAAAGCCGGGAAAATAAAATCCTCACATCTTAGAAAACTTACAGGAATTCCCAAAGCATCTTTCTCAAGGCACATTCAAGAATTAGAAAAAAAACGCATCATCAAACGCTCCGGCGAGGGCAGGAATAAATTCATTGAAATAACAGAAAACTAATTTTTATCGCTCTATAAAACATCAATTTAAGTTCCAATTTAAGTCCCATCTAAGTTCCATCTTCGTTCCACCTAACTTAGATATACCTTATTTTCCACTCAAAATCATGAAAAACAAACAATTTCCTTTCATGCTTAAACAACTGAAAGGAGGTAAATACAAAATGAAAGCAGGAATACTAATGATAGCTTTGCTTTTAGCAAGCATCTTTGCAGGAAGCATTGCCTTTGCAGGCAGCAACGCATACGCAAAGCCAGTCATAAAGATAAACACTGATATTTCAGGTAAACTGCCTGTAGACACTTCTGTCAATACAGAAGTTAAAGCAGAAGCTAAAGCAGTAAACATTGAAGAAATAGGCGATCTTGAAATTCCAGAGATAAAGAAAGAAGAAGCTTTAGAAAAAGTCAAGGAATTTGAAGACAAAAGAAAGCTCGGCTTCGCAGAATCATGGCGTGGCTCTGGCTACATCCAAAATGGAGAAAAAGGATTTCTAATCTCTGCATTCTGGACATTGCAAAAATTTGCAGATAAGGAAGATGATGCAAAAAAGCCGGAAACAATTGTAGAAAGAGCTTTTGGAAATCTGAAAGTCGCAAAAACAGGCAATTACCATTTGTCTATGACTGAAAGGACAGAAAACAGCATAACTTTTGAAGTTGTTTCAGAAGTTCCTAAGGATTCAACACAAAAGAAGCCTGACGAAATTGGCACGCTAGTTCTGAAAAAGAAAACAGAACTCATCGGTCTGACAATTTGGGAAGGCACTTTGGAATTCAGCAATGGCAAATTAGTTGGTTCTTGGCAGGTTGAGCTTATAACTGATACTCATGTTGTAAAGCCAACAGATCAAGAAACACCAGTCTCCTCAGGAGAATTAGGCACTAAAATAATCTGTAAGCTATTAAGAGGCGACGCAAATGCAGACGGCAATGTAGACATTTCCGACGCAGTTTACATAAACCTCTACCTTAACGGCAAGAAAAAATTGCTTTGCAAGGAGAACACAGATGTAAATGCAGACGGAAAAATCAGCGAGCTTGACAGAGAATATCTTTTAGACTATCTCTTCAGAGGCGGTCCAAAGCCAAAGTCAATTGCTGAGCAAGAAGTCCCGGCAGCTCCAACCTTATGTGACTCAATAGCATCAGGCGACGCGAACACTGACGGCAATGTAGACATTTCCGACGCAGTTTACATTAACATGTATCTGCAGGGAGAAAAGAAGTTGGAATGTCCTAATGCTGCAGATGTCAACGGCGACGGTTCTGTAACAGAGGCAGACAGAGAATATCTCTTGTCTTATCTCTTTGAAGGCGGTTCAAAGCCACTAGCAGAAAAAAAAGCAGCTAAAATCGTAGAGAAAATAGACAAGCTGGAGAAAAAGAAAGCAAGCTTATTGGAAAAATTGAAGAATTTCTTTTTAGGCAAATAAATTTAATTAAGTAAGGAGCTCAACTCCTTGCTTCTTTTTTATTTTTTAATTCATATATCAAGTAAAAATGTTATTGATATTTGGA
>CAYJQP010000078.1:0-3891 GCA_964372385.1 Candidatus Woesearchaeota archaeon
CATTGTTGCATAAGAGGGAGTTATTTTAAGTAAAAAAATTAAAAATTATTCTTTTTTTCAAAAATATGTGTAAATTCATTTAATTGTTCATCTTTTAATCTGCATATATCTTTGTAAAAATCACAAATTTCTATCATTCCCTCTGACATTAATTTTTTATGAGAAAAAATTATTACTTGCTTGCCTAAAGTTTTGATCAATCTTAAAGATTCATACAAATCAATATCACCAGAAAAAATAACTGCGATATCATAATTGTTCAAATAAGCATTTGAAACTAAGTCAACCGCTAATTGAACGTCCACACCCTTTTGAAAAATTCCATGTCCCTTAGAATATTGTAAAGGTTTTAATCTGGTTTCAAAAAAATAAAAACTTTTCATTCTTTCCATTTGTCTTTTCTGTGCTTCCATACTTTTTGTCGTTCTCTCTAAAATTTCTATTATTTTATGCTTATACTCTTGATTTTCAGAAGAATCATCAATTTGAGAAAGGTGGCTTTTTATTTTATTTACAAGGTTGTCTGTATATTGCCCATCGTAATAATAAGTTCTTATATGGGTTAAAACTTTATTGCTATATTGGGGGTTGTTTGAAAGAAATTTTATTATAAAGGGATGAATTTTGTTATAATCTATTATTCTATCCTGGTTCCTGTCTTTATGTAAGGATCTAATACTATTAAAAAAATTAGAGTTATCTATAAATATCATTACTTTCATTTTTTATACCATTATAAAAAGATAGAGGGAGTTTACCGCCCAAACAGTTAAGCGAGGGCACTCCCTTAACTATCAACCATTATACTATAACGATACTTATTTTCTTTATAAACTTTTCTGTATTTTTGGCTACATCCCACATAAATAACCTTTAGTCTATTCTCATTTAAGAGGTGAAAGGAGGTGTGATATTAATAGAGATTCATGGGCGAACCGATTTCTCGGCTCAACCCAAAGATTGAATCCAGGATGCAAAGGGTCTTTCTTTTAAAAGCAACAAAATCTTTACTTTTTGTTGCCCTCATGTTACCCGAAAAGGAACATAAAAAGAGAGGCCAGCAACCTTACGATTATAGAGTCATAATGGTTTATGTATCTTACGGATTCTTCTGCTAAAGACATATTCGGATTATAGAATTTTCCTGAGAAAATTCTATTTGGGATGTAGCCTGTATTTTTTGTTGCAATAAAAAACTACATTTTCCGAATATAAATCAGACTAATACAGAAAATGTTCATTTTTATAACAACTATATTTTACTCTATCTAATCAAACTCAATAATTTATTCTCTCCTAAATCTAATTGTGTATCTCTTCTTGTAGAGTTTTATTTAGTCCTTGATGCATACTCTAATTTATTTAAAACAAAAGAACTATCATCTAATTGGAAGCATCATTAATACTAAAAAATCCCAATCCTCACTCACTCTTTCCGGTTTTCCCGCCGTCCTTCCCGCCGAAAACAACAGCCAAAATTGCTCCAATAATAACTAAAATCAAAAACCCGTTAATTAAAATACTTGAATTTCCGCCCAAAATAAAACCGAGAATATAATCCAATCCCCCAGTCAAAATCAAGACAGTTGCTACAACAAAAATTGCAATCAAAATTCCTATAACAATTTTCAGCCATCCTTTCATCTCAAAGCTTCCTGGCTGATACAAACTTCCTAGCAAAATCATAAACACAAGAATCACAACCAAAGCAACACCAAGAATAGGAATCATCCTTACAACAATATCAGTCGCCTGTCCAAACGCGACAAAAATCATGCCAATAACAAAAGCAACAATAGCATCAATCTGCCTCTTATCGTCTCCTAAAATCTTCGTCTTCTCCAGAACAGCAAAAACAATCGTGAAAACTAGCAGAAATGGCAGAATAGTTTCAACAAAAAGCGGCGATGTGAACAGCGTCTCAACCATCTTTATTAAAACAGAAAAGATTATTTAAATCTATTCGTTTCAAAATACAAATACTTAAATTCATAAATAAATTGAAAAAAACATGTTTAAACTAAGTGTTATAAAGTTTGATGATAATGAGTATTTAGTAAATCACTATCACAAAATCCCAGATGCGAAATTTTCTAATTTCGCAGAAGTAATAAGAAGTGTATGTCTATATGCGAGAAGGGCGCCGGAATTATTTGAAGAAGAGCCAATATTACTACATTTATCTGAATCAGAAGAGAAAGCTATCAGAGAAATAAGAAATCTTATACTTGAACAAAAAGTATTAAATTAAATAAAAACAAAAAACCCTCCTTCATCTAGAAAGCTAAGCAGTCATCTGCTCTGATTCTGCTTCCACTTCAAAAGCCCCTTCCTTAGCAGGCAAAGAAGTCTTGTTAATTATAAAAACATCTCCAATTGATTTAACAAACTGATGAGGCACAACCACTCCTCTTGCTCCTCCAAACAAATTCATAAAACCGCTTCCTACTTTTATCTTCCAGCCGTCTATTTTATTTTCAGCCAAATTAACATCCTCTATCTGTCCAAAAAAATCGCCTTCAGAAGTATAAACCGTCTTCCCTATAATCTCGTTAATCTTTTTTATTCTTAGCATCCTTTTCAATATAAAATGGGCTTTTTATACTTTATGTTTTTCAACAATATAGTTTTCAACTTAATTTCAAATCTTTTTTAGCACTGTCATCATAACAATTTATCTCCTTTTCTTCCATAATTAAAGAAAAAATCTAATCTCCTCTATGAAAAAGCCCAGCGTCCGCTCCCTCTAAACCAAAAGCCACATTTTTTAACATGGCTCCTACAACTCTATCACTCTCCCTTTCCTTATACAAAGTAATAGCATTATTAACTCTAACAGCGTAATATTCCCCTTTCTCCCAAATTGTCTCAATACAATCACCTTCTGCATTATAATACCACGTTGGCTCAAATTCCCTTCCGCTGTATCTCCCTGTAGACTCTAACAAACTTTCAGGAAATCTCATTTCATCCATACATCAAATAAAAAATCAAGCAATTTAAATATTTCCTCTTAGCTTTTATTATTCTATAGGCAATAAAAATAACACTATTCTTAATTATCCTTTAACTACAATAAGAAATCAAAATGCTATAGTCACCGAATTAAATAATTTGAGCAACATTTGTCTTTGACTATTCGCGGATGAACAAAAAGTGCTCAAATTATTTTTTCATCCCCTATAATTATAATCTTTCATCATCCTAAATATTGGTTATTTAAACTATCCATAACATTTTCATTTAACGAAAAAATTCCACAATATTTATTAAACCTTCATATTTAGCTAAACCATGAAATCCCAAGAACTCGCGCACATTATAGCTGCAGTTTTCATTCTGGCAATTGTTTCAGGATTTTCATTTGCCTTTAAATCAGATTTGCAAAATCTGCTTCTCGCATTTATCTTCTCAATAATAATAATCGCCCTTTCCATTCTCGCTAAAAAGCTCACTGCCTATCTTCTTGACGCAGATGTTGAGCATGAAATCTGGCATATGAAAAACTTTGGCTTCTCAAAAGACCTCCAATTAAAAAAACCAATTCCAACAGGAATAATTTTCCCTTTAATCATCACTGCCTTTTCCCTAGGCTCTGCGAAATTCCTCCCGCTCCTAACTTATGAAACACGAGCATTAAAGCATAGAGCTGCAAAAAGATTCGGCTTCTACAGCTTTAAAGAAATGACAGACTGGCACAATGCAGTCATCGGCGCGTCAGGAATCATTGTAGTTTTAATTTTATCACTCATCACTTACTTCTCCCCGTTCCCTGCTTTAGAATATTTCTCAAAAATCTCTGTTTACTATGCTTTCTGGAATCTTCTTCCAATCTCAAAACTCGACGGCGCACAAATCTTCTTCGGTTCTAGAATTCTCTGGACAGTTCTC